>CAMLDR010000028.1 GCA_946478775.1 uncultured Flavobacteriales bacterium | reverse complement strand
TTTCTTATCGTCGAAAACGGTTTTCAATTTCGGGATCGGTTTCGCCAAAACAGATTCTGTGAAGCGCGAGTAATGGACCAAACCTTTCATAATCCCGTCAATCTTCGGATGAAGGTCTTCACTCAGGTAAGTTGTATCCACACGCGGATAAGTCACCAATTTCTTCTCATAGAGGCTTTGCACCATCTTCAGCGTTTCTTCGGCAGAATTCCCGATTTTCTTATTCGACTCGACCTGTAAAGAGGTTAAATCGAATAAACGCGGATTCCCCTCCTTTCCTTCCTTCTGTTCGAATGAAGTGATCTCAAAAGGATGCTCCTGCAAATATGCCAATCCTTTGTCTGCCTTTTCCTGTGTTTTTAAACGATCAATCGTCGCAGAGAATTCCGTATCGCGGTAACTGGTTTTCAACTCCCAGTATTCATCCGAGCGAAAAGCATCTATTTCTTTTTGACGCGTAACAATCATCGCCAACGTAGGAGTCTGAACCCGGCCAATGGACAAGGTCACTTTCCCCTGCCCGAATTTTTTGGTAAACAAACGCGTAGCATTCATTCCCAATAACCAGTCTCCGATTGCTCGCGCGCTTCCGGCTGCATATAAGTTCTGGTATTGTTCTCCAGTTCTCAATGCTTTAAATCCTTCCCGGATTGCCTCTTCTGTCAGGGAAGAAATCCACAAACGTTTGATGGGAACTTTGCACTTAGCTTTCGACAAAACCCAGCGCTGGATCAATTCTCCTTCCTGGCCGGCATCCCCGCAATTGATCACTTCTTCGCAGGAAGCCACTAATTTTTCAATGACAGAGAATTGTTTTTTTACCCCGGAATCATCGATGAGCTTAATTCCGAATTTGTCCGGAATGATGGGAAGGTCTTCCAGTTTCCAATACTTCCATTTCTCGTGATAATCGTGGGGTTCTTTGAGTGTGCACAAATGCCCGAAAGTCCAGGTTACCCAATAGCCGTTTCCTTCGTAGAAGCCATCATGGCGTTGTTTCGCACCAATGACTTCTGCAATATCTCGAGCTACGGAAGGCTTTTCGGCGATGCACAATTTCATAACTAGCAAAGTTAGTCAATGAAGCAGGGAGAGACAAGGCGGTTTTGAACAAAATGAGGAAATGTTTCAACAATTGCAAAGGCTGGAATAGGAATTTGGACAGATAAACAAGCGATTATCCGTAATTTGTTCAGGTCTTTTTTATTTCATAAATTCGATTAAAATTCTACCTATGAAAAACTTGACGTCTAAATTAATTGCACTTATTTGCTGCACTCCATTTTCCTTATTCGCTCAATATGGCTGGATTCGAACAATCAATTCTCCCAGGTATGGCTATACCGCATCTGCAGATCAAAACGGCCATTTGAATTTCGGCGGATGGTTTGAAGGAGCAACTTCTTTCAACCCTTCTCATACAGGAGATTCAGCTACTTGTTCACAGCCAAATCCTTTTTTGGTCCAATACGACAGTATCGGAAATCTAAACTGGTACAAACATTGGGAATCAAATGAGCAAGCCTACCTGATTTCGCTGGATACAGATCCCAATGGTAATATTTATGGATTGGGGCATTTTTCAAACAGCATTGATCTGGATCCAGGATCAGATGTTAATGCTACTCCAGTTGATGAAGAAGGGATATTTATCTTCAAGCTGAATGCAAGCGGAAACATGGATTGGATAAAAGCTGTTCATTCACCAAGTGTAAACGGAGGATTCATCCTACCGCGAAAGATTTCTGCAAGTTCCGGCGGAGAAGTTTATTTAGCTGGAGAATTCAGTGGTTCTTATGATTGGGATGCTACGGCCGGAACACAAACACATGCAACAAACGGTGCCAATAGATCCTTTTTCATCTTGCACCTTCTGGCCAATGGTGATTACGGTTGGTTTTCCCAATTTAACTTTACAACTGAACCGCTCAATCTTATGACTGGTTTATGTGTAAACAGCAACGGCCAGGTTTATGCCACCGGGAGGTTTTTTGATATGGTGGATTTCGACCCCTCAGCGGCTGATTCAACTATTATAGTAAACACGGATGCCGCATTTCTTCTAAGCCTGCATTCCAATGGTTCATTAAATTGGGTCCATACCATTCCTGATGCTTATGGTTTAGATTGTGAAACCGTTGGAAATTCTGTGATTTTTGCAGGAGAGTTCAACACAGTTGATGCGGGAGTATTTGATTTCGATTTTGGCGCGGGTACTCATGAAATTACATCAGAGGGTATGGATGCTTACTTTTTAAGCCTAGATCTGTCCGGAAATTTCAATTGGGTCAATTACGTCACGGGATCAGGCGATCAGTCTTGCCGTTCGATTGACCTGGGATCTGATGGTACGGTATACGCCGCAGGAAGGTTTGACCAAGCGATCAGCTATCCTGATCTGAATTATTCAACTACCAGCCCCACAACATCGGAATCTTTTGTTTGCAAACTTTCGAATACGGGAACCTTCGTGGAGCAATCATCTTTACGCGGAAGTGGAATTACTACTATCTTCAACATTACTCACAGTGAGTCAGGACCTACTTACATCGGAGGTCATTATAGCGGTGCAGCAGACCTGAACCTAAATCCTTCTGTTACAAATTTCACCAGTCTACAGGGAGTCTACAATCCATTTGCCATTAAGCTGGGCGAATTAAATTATGCAGGATTAAATGAGCAAACACAAAATGACTGGTCTATTTATCCAAATCCGGCTCACGACGAATTACAATTACCGGAAGTAGATTTCACACAGCCCGTTATCCTTTTTGATCTTAACGGAAAGTTAATTGAGACCCTGTCTCAACCAACAGCAATCATCAACGTTGCACATTTGGAGGCAGGTGTATATTTTATTCAAAACGGATCGAAGCACGGGAAATTCCTGAAAGATTAATTCACCCTTTTAACGATAAAACCGCATCAATCGGTGCGGTTTTTTCTTAATCCATTTTGTAAAATTGCCACATTGTCATATTGTCATATTGCAAACCTTGAAAACAGCACTATTTCACGGAATACTTCTTCACCCGGAAACTCACCCCATGCTTTTCATCAACTTCCTGCTCAAAAAAGGTTTCTACATTCCATTTTGATTCATCAAATTCCGGGAAAAACGTATCTGCTCCGTAAGTATAATTTACATGTGTGATATACATTTCATCCAAAACATTTAAAGCCATTGCCTCTTGGTAGATCTGTCCGCCGCCGATAATGAATACCGTTCGTTCCGTTTCATTTTGGTAATGTTTCAAACAGTCTTCCAAAGAAGAAAAGATCACTGCTCCCGGAGCTTCGTAATCCGAATTTCGTGTTAAAACCGCATTTTCCCTGTTTGGTAATGGGCGGAACCTTTCCGGAATGGAATCGTAATTCTTGCGGCCGGTGACAATGATATGTCCGGTGGTTGTTTCCTTGAAAAACTTCATGTCTGCCGGCAAATGCCACATCAGATCATTGTTTTTTCCTATTCCGCGTTCGTTGTCCATTGCAACGATCAGTGATACTTTCATTGAATGACTTTATATTCTGTTGGAGAGATAAATACAATTTGCGGAGACATTGAGGTCTGTTCAGCTTCGATAAGCACACTGCTCATCAATTCTTCAGCTGTTGAGAAATAACCCAACACATAGTGATAATTGCCATCCGCCGTCAATACTTTGTGATAAAGAGCGTTCCCTTTCCATTTATTATGAATCATCCCCGGATATTCGTATGCATAATATCCTTTGAGTAATTTACTCCAAATAGCTAACATTGCCGGATCAGAAACCTGGTATTCAGTAGTTCCTTTCGAATGTTGTTTGAAAAGCGCTCTCGAATCGGAAAAGAACAAATCGTATTTCGCTTTGGATTCTGTATCTAAAAATTCCGATCGGTAAGAATTGTAATCGAAATCAGGCAAGATATAAAACGGTTTCACCACTGTTTCCTGTCTTGGATAAACCCAGGTAAATGCATGCTCTACTTTTCCTAAAACCGCTTTTCCGGAAACTTTATCGACCTCAGCCATCAGGATCATTCCACCGTCTTTGGTGCGATCACGCTGATTGGAAACAAAATTCCCCAAGGACCAGGCAGTCAGTTTTTTTTCGCCGTTAATCTCTTTTACTTCCACCGGCTGCAGCACATGTGGATGACCACCGATCACCATATCAGCTCCCTGGTCGTAACAGAATTTCTCCCAATTCTTTTGATAAGCATTTGGCAGGGATTGGTATTCTGTTCCCCAATGCAGGGTACAAACGATCAAATCCACATTCATTTCGCGGGCCTTTTTGAAATCTGCTTCCATGACCGCACTGTCGATGTAATTGATGATCAATGGAGCGGCAACAGACAAACCGTTAGTTCCATACGTGTAATTCAGGATGGCCACTTTGAAACCATTTTTCTCAACGAGCAAAGGATAATTCTGATTTCGCTCCTGTTTATTCCTGAAGGTTCCGGTATGTTTTACATCTAATTTATCCAAAACATCCAGCGTTTTCACAACTCCTTTCCCACCACCGTCACAACTGTGATTGTTTGCAGTGATAATGACATTGAATCCGGCATCTACCAAACCTTCTGATAATTCGGGCGGTGCCGAAAACTGCGGATATCCTTTATATGGTTTACCGGCATGCGTTACCTCTAAATTGGCAATGGAAATATCTGCGTTTTTAATGATCGGTTTCACAAACTGGAAACAATCGCGGTAATCATAGGCATCTTTTTTTGCATTGTACGCACCGGCAATCTGTCCGCCGTGCTGCATGATGTCTCCTACAAACAAAAATTTCAGGCGCAAAGAATCGGATTGGGCAAACGAGACGGTGAACCCAAAAACGGTCAGCAGAGTAAAAAGAATTTGTCGCATTATTGTTCGAATTTAATGACCAGTATTTTGTCCGTTTTAACTAAAGCTCTCAGTGCTTTTTCCAACGGTGCTTTTGCGCGCTCAGGTAATTTCAGCCGGTTTCCGGAAGCAATCATTTTGTTTCTTGCTTTTCGCTGCAAATGTGCTACCTCGTAATCTTTCCAATCACCGTTTTCCAGGTAAACTTCCGTTCCCTTCGGATTGATTGAAATGGAAAGCAGCTCCGGCCGGGGAATCACAATGGTCAGGGTATCATCGCCCGGAAGGAATTGAAAATCCTTTCGCTTCAGGTCTACTCCATACAATAATTCTCCCCGGACAATCAAAGTCAATTGTCTTTTAACGATGCTTGCATGCATCCCATGCTTAAATTGGTCCGGGTCAGTAATTTTATCCAATGTACCCCAAATCGCTTCGCTTTCTGATTGGTAAATCTCCACGGAATCCACTACCGCTTCATCCTGGAACTTCAGTGTATTTAATTCCAGGATCGAACGTATTTGTTCCACTCTCAAAGGAGTATCCTTTAAAACAATCTCTTCAGAAGAGGCGTTCTTGAAAAACAACTGATACACCCAATAAGCACCAAAGGCAATCAATGCAACAAGGACCAGTCTAATGATCAGGGTTCGTATTTCTTTTATCTTTTGGCGTCTCATGCACGATTACTTGTTCAAATCCTAAGTTCTTATAAAAATCAACGATAAAGATCTTTGCATTTTGCTCTGCTTCATCGAGTATATTTAGTTTTTGGAGGTCTTTGCGAATAGATTCTTCTCCCTTTTGCAATACTTTCGATTTCTCTACCTGTGAAAAGTTCGACCGGAAACCGTTGACATCTGTCATTTCAGTTCTTACAAGATCCGGATCCATCTCGAAAGAAACAATTTCCGGAGGAGGAAGCTGAATAGTGATCTTTTTCCCTTCCACCTGAATATCGGATTCTTTGATCGAATTGAGGTTTACTCCGGCCTTAACCGTAGCTTTACAGCTCAGTAGAATTTTCCGGTCTCCAAACTTATACCATTCGCCCTCATCATCCCAATGCAGAATCTTTCCCAAGGTATATTCCGTAGTCGAAAGTGTACCGATAGACCGGATCTGATAAATTTCTGTCTCATGCACTTCCGGCCCGTCTCCACAGGACACAAGCAAACAGGCAATCACACTTAAAAACAACCAATTTCTCATAGTTCTTATTCAAAAGCAGCTAAACACATCGCCTGCATTCCTACAATCAATGCTTTGCTATCAATATCAAATTTCGGATGGTGCACTCCATAAATGATGCCTAAGTCTTCATTTCTAACTCCCAGTCTGAAAAAACACACCGGGATTTCCTGTGCATAGAACGAAAAGTCTTCCGAGGTCAAACGAATCGGTAGTTCTTCCACCTTTTCCTCCCCGAAGAAATTCTCACTGCGCTTCATTAGTTTATCGGTCAAAGCCGGATCGTTCTCCAAATAAGGATATCCTTTCGAAATTTCCAGATCGGCAGTTGCGCCAAATTGCTCGCAAGTTGCATGAACCTGTTTGGTGATGAGTTCCAACGCTTCTTTCCTCCAGGCTTCATTCATGGTGCGGAAAGTTCCCTTCAAAATGGCTTTCTCCGGAATGACATTCGTTGCTCCAAGCGCTTCAAAATGTCCGAATGAAAGTACACAAGGAACTTTCGGATCACATTTCCTGCTGACAATCTGCTGTAAACCGGTCAATAACTGAGCCCCGATCATAATCGGATCGATGGTTTGGTGGGGGGTTGCCCCATGACCGCCTTTTCCGTTGATGGTAATATAGATCTCGTCGCAGGAAGCCATGTACAATCCGGGCCTGAAACCTACTTTTCCCGTTTCCATTTCCGGAAACACATGCAAAGCAACCAGTTCATGAACCGGAGGATTTTTTAATGCTCCGTCGGCAATCATTAAGGAAGCTCCTCCCGGATTTTTCTCTTCTCCGGGTTGAAAAAACAGCTTCACCGGATGTTTCAACAAGTTTCTGTTCTCCCATAAAATCTCTGCAGCACCCAATAAAATGGCAGTATGCACATCGTGTCCGCAGGCGTGCATCACCCCATCAACGGTAGATTTATAGTCCGCATTGGATTGTTCTGTAATCGGCAAAGCATCCAACTCAGAGCGCAAACCGATACAGGAATCTGTTTCTTTGTGATTATCTCCGCGAATAATCGCCAACAAACCGGTACCGGCTATTTCTTTTTGATAGGGAATTCCGATTTTATCCAATTGTTCAGCAACGAAACTCATCGTATTATACTCCGAATAGGATAATTCAGGGAAACGGTGCATGTGCTCGCGGTATCCCTTGACCTTATCAAATAATTCCGTGGAACGTGTGCGGATAATCGGATGAATTGCTGAATCCATTTCTTGGTTATGACTTTATTCAAAAATAGTAAACTAATTACGAATGCCGAATTCCAAATTACTAATTATCTTTTTTTAGTATTTAGTTTCCAACAAGCAGGTTGCATCCGCGAATATCTGAATGATCAAAACGTCCCATCAGGCGCAGTTTACCGTGTTCAATCCGGCCCAAATCCTGCGTTTCAATAAATGCACAGGAATAGATATTTGCCAAATCAATTACATTGACTCCGCCTGTTTTATCCAATCCCAATAACTCAAACGGATCATTGACTTCTCTTAAAGAAATCTTCATCCAGGAAGGCAATTCGAACAATCCGTTCTTGTCGCTGTAAGCCTGAGAAAGTAACTCACACATCCCATACTCCGAAGCAATGTAATCACAGCCAAATCCTGCAATTAGTTCGCCATGCATTTCTTCTTTGGTCATTTCTTTGCGTCTACCCTTCATCCCCCCGGTTTCAATCACTGTAACATCGTGAAGGTCCGGTTTCATTTCGGCTAAATCCAGTAAAGCATAAGAAACACCAAACAACACCAGCTTTTTCCTGGTCTTTCTTCCTTCGGAAATAGCGTTTAATAAGCTTTCAGGGCTTTCCAGGTAATAGCCGGACAACTCGTTTTTCGTTCCTTCAATCAATTTATCCACCATGTAAACCAAACTTGATTCGCCCTGTGAAACGTAATTCGGCAAGAGTGCAAAAATGATCTGATCTTCCAGTTTTCCCAAAAACCGTTCATAGGTAGGAACAAAAGAGCGCTCGTAAATGGAAACATCGGCTACCGAATGAGCACTTCGAACCATACGGGTTGTTCCGCTGCTTTTAAATAGCTGCTGAACAGATTGATTATCAGCAATGATTGGATGCGTTTTAAAAAATGCTATAGGCAAATGCGGAATTTGGGAATAATGCGTTGGTTCCGGTCGATTAATCAATTCCACGAAGGTTTTATAAACAGGAACGCGCTCTTTTTGGAAATGATAAACCTCCAAGGCACAGTTATTAAACTCCTCTTCGGTTTGTATGGAAAATATGCGATCAATAAGCGCTTGCATAGGTAATTTCTCTACCTTAAAAATTTTATTAAAACTTTGACAATTAAATTGTTACAGATAAATCTGTTCACATCTTTATAAAGACATTAATTTGTGAATTCTAAAATTCCAAAATTCTGTTCTTTACAATTTCGGACAAAGATAAGGCAGAATCATTTCAAAGGAAATTTCAAAGAGAAGGTTGTTCCCTTTCCCGGCTGGCTTTTCACCTGGATCGTTCCTACATGCTCCTCTACAATCAATTTCACATAGTAAAGTCCCAATCCAAAACCTTTCACATCGTGCAGGTTTCCTGTGGGAACGCGATAGAATTTATCAAAGATCATCTTGAGGTCTTCCCTTTTCATTCCTATTCCATTGTCTGCAATGCTCAGGTAAAAGAATTGCGAATCGTTCCATGTTCGAATGTCAATACGTGGAATTCCATTGCAGTATTTCACCGCATTATCCAATAAGTTGTAAATCACATTCGTGATATGGACTTCATCCATCATCAGCGTTTCCTTAGTGGCATCGAGCAGCAATTCTATTTCACCTCCCTGGTCTGTCTGATTGATGTCAAAACTCTCTTTCGCTTCCAGGATCAAATCATGAATAGAACAGGACTCCTTCTTCAGCGTCAGTTTTTCGCGATCCAGCTTAGCCACATTTAACACACGTTCTACCTGGTTTTCCAGGCGTTTATTCTCTTTGTAAATAATCTCGGCATAGCGATGTAACCTCTCAGGATCCTCTTTAAAATCCCCCCTGAGCAGTAATTCACTGGAAAGACCAATGGTAGAGATCGGAGTTTTCAATTCGTGTGTCATGTTGTTGATGAAATCAGTCTTGACCTCAGAAAGCCGTTTCTGTTTCAGGATCACATTCAAAGTAAACACAAAGAACAAAAACAAAAGCAGCAAAAGTACAACCAGGTAAAGCCAGGGATAAAAATCCGTTTTAGCCACCTCTATCGAATCAGAACTTACTTTCGGGAAAAGTACCGTAAAATAATGTCCGTCATTCTTCCATTTTAACTGGTTGGAAGTTTTACCTACCGAATCATTATTAGTAACGGAATAAGATGAATCCTTGGTGTACCGAATGAGATTTCCGAAAATGATGGAGTCGGAATAACAATCGTAAATTCCGTAAACGAAATCCTGGTTGAGACTTTGGTTATCAAACTCGCGCTTGAGCAATTGCTCCAGGTAAAAAGGATGCAATTCCTCTTCAATATCTACTGAGAAATAATTCGGGCGGATTTGTTTTACAGCTCCGTACAAGTTAGCGCTGATATCATCCTTGGTATTGATTTGTTCCAGTACATCCCTCAAAGCGATGTGGGCACGCTCCGAAAACTGTTTCAGGTTCAAACTGTCTTCTTTTTCCTGAATCTGAACCGTCAGACGCTGCGCCTCATTTGTTTTATGGATCCAAAACAATTGAATACTCAGAACACTCAGCAAAGAGAGTATTCCAAGAATAATGACGGTATTAATTGTTTTGCGATTCAACTCTAATTGAGAATGGAAAATAGAAAAAATTGAAAAGGAAACTGAAATTTACCACGGCAGATCTCTTCTTTTCAATTCTCAATTTTCAATTTTACATTAATAAGCTTCCATTGAAGGATCTACTTTCTCGATCCAGGCCAGGATTCCGCCTTCTAAATTGTATAAGTTGGTAAATCCGTGCTGCTGTTCCAAAAAGGAGATCACATTCGCACTTCTTTTTCCCGAGCGGCAGTGAACAACCACCTTTTTATCTTTGTCAATCTGGCCAAATTCTGCAGGAATATCGTTCATCGGGATCAAAATTCCTTCCAAGGTACAAATCTCATTTTCGTATGGTTCACGCACATCGATCAATTGAAAATCTTCATTTCCATCTCTCCATGCTTTCAATTCGTTTACTGTAATGCTTTTCATATTCTAAAAATGTTCAAAGAAGTTTAAATGTTCAAAAGTTCACTTTAGAGATCTCGTTTGAACTCTTGAACTATTTGAACCTTTCTTCATTTAAAATGAAGAAAGCGATCAAACCTGACCGCTTTACAAATTTACTTAATATGCGCTAAAGAAGATTCATTCTCAAGCGGTTTAACTACTTTTTAGCTTTTTCCGAACACTTTCTTCAGTAAATCGGTTACCTGAGCAGCCGGATCCTTGCGAATCTTTGCTTCCTGCTCACTGATCAATAACATCAATCCGTCAATTGCTTTTGCCGTAACATATTTTTCCAGGTCCGGATTCTGTTTGGTAACACCCGGTATCTTGTTGTATTTCGTCACCAAAGGATTCCAATATTCAGTTACGCGGACCTTATCCATGGCAGCTTTTACGATTGGTGTGAATTTCTCCGTCAGGGAAATGGTTGTTTTCTCACGTAAAAAATGCGTCGCAGCTGTATCACTTCCATTGAGGATCGCAAAACCGTCACCCACCGACATTCCTTTAACCGCTCCCGCAAATACATCAAATGCACTTTTTGCAGCTTCTTCGGCAGCACGGTTCACCGATTCTTCGAATTTGGTCACCTGGCTCTGCATCCCCAGCATGACCAATTTATCTTTCATTGCTTTAGCTTCTGCGGGCCAGGGAATAAACACTTTTTGGTTCTTATAAAAACCGTCTGTTACACTGGCTGCATTTGCTGCTGTTTTCGCACCGGTGGTCAAAGCCTCACGCAAACCACTTACCACCTCATCATTGGTCAATGAGGGTTTCGAAGTAGGTGTACCCGAGGTGATTGTTTCCTTTCCTTTTGAAATCATTTTCCCCAGAGTTTGAGCACTCGACAAATAGCTTGTGCTGATAATGATGGCAATTGCGATACTGATTTTCATATTGTGTGTTTTAATGCTAATGTATTGAACGTTTGATCACACCAAAAATTGTTCCATAAAAAATGTGAGCACGCGATTAATCACGTGCCCACCATATGTCCCACAGAATAATTGTGGCAATGAATTTCATTTAAAATCCCTGAACCCCGTTTACAGTAGTATATTTCAGGATATTTTTTTTGTCCGGATGGATTCGTGCAAATGCAGATTGAACTGCCAAAGTTCCTTCGTGGAAACCACACAGGATTAGCTTCAATTTGTTCTCGTAAGTATTGACGTCTCCAATTGCATAAATCCCGGGAATGTTAGTGGAATAATCCAATGTATTTACTTTGATAGCGTTTTTCTCTATTTCCAGTCCCCAATCTGCGATCGGACCCAGTGAAGGTTTTAACCCAAATAAAGGAATAAAATGATCTGTTTCACGCAAAATCTCTCCTTGTGTGTTGTGCAAAATCTTTACATGACTTAGCGCATCGCCTCCTTCCACTCCAACAACCTCTGCTTCTGTGATCAGGTTAATCTGACCGCTTCCCGCCATGTCGATTACTTTTTGAACGGAATCCAAATGTCCGCGGAAAGATGCACTCCGGTGAACCAGGACCACTTCTTTTGCGATCTTCTTTTCTGCCAAAAAGATGGACCAATCCAATGCAGAATCCCCACCACCGGCAATAACACAACGCTTCCCTCTGTAAAATTCAGGATCCTTGATAATGTATTCAATTCCCTTATCCTCAAAATCAGCGATATTGGAAATAGGTGGCTTCCTTGGTTCAAAAACACCCAATCCACCTGCAATCATAACGATGGGAGCCAAATGCTTCGTTCCTTTCACCGTTGTTACAATGAATTTTCCGTCTTCTGTTTTATCAATGTTCATTGCAGCTTCTCCCAAAGTGAAACCCGGTTTAAAAGGTGCAGCTTGTTCCATCAGGTTATCGATCAGATCTCCGGCTAAAACGGATGGAAAGCCCGGAATATCGTAAATGGGTTTTTTGGGATAAATCTCGGAACATTGCCCGCCCGGCTGAGGCAATGAATCAATTAAATGACAGCGTAGTTTCAACAATCCGGCTTCAAATACGGTGAAAAGTCCTACCGGACCGGCACCAATTATAATTATATCAGTTTCAATCATTATACCTGTTAAAAGAAGGACAAAAATAACGATTGTTTCCCAAACAGTCATAGCTAAAACAGGGTAAATCAATCTCACTCAGAATGAGATTGAATCCCGATACTATCGGGAGAGAATGAAGAGTAATCTAGTAATGAATATGCATACAATTCGATTAAATGTCTCAGCTTTGCTATTTTTGTTAAAAGCAATTCAGTGGTCGGATCAGAAAGAAAGGGATTTTCAGGTTTCATAAAAGAACATGCCATCATCATTGGGATTCTTTTGATCGCGCTCATCCTGAGATGTTACGACTTGTTTTCCATTCCCTATACACACGACGAATTAAGCGGCCTGCTTCGTACGAGGTTTGACTCCTTCGGTGAATTGATTGCCAAAGGAGTGAAAATAGACGGTCACCCGGCTTTCGTACAGGTTTTTCTTTATTACTGGACCGGATTATTCGGAACTTCCGAGTGGATTGTAAAACTTCCCTTCATCCTTTCCGGGGTAGGCGGCGTTTACTTCGCTTATAAAATCGGGAAACGCTGGTCGAATGTAACAGTTGGACTGATCGTAGCAGCAATCATTGCAAGCAGCCAATACCCGTTGATGTACAGCCAGATTGCACGGCCCTATACTTCGGGATTTTTCTTCATTTTATTGTTTGCCTGGCATTGGGGAGAAATCGTATTCTTTAAGAATTATGCACGGAAACACCTCATCTGGTTCCCCGTCGCAGCGGCACTTTGTGCATACAACCACCATTTCAGTATGCTCACAGCAGGACTTATCGGGATTTTTGGAATTGTTTATACATTCAGGGATTTCCTTTGGAAGTACTTGTTGCTTTGCCTGGCAGCGATCGTTCTTTATGCTTCTCACTTCCCCATTCTTTTGGCACAATTGAAAATGGGCGGGTTATCCGGCTGGCTTGGGAAACCCGAACCCTCCTTTTTACCTCACTACATTCAATATATTTTCCAATTTTCTGCCATTCTTTTTACTTTGTATGCGGGGATCATTATCTGGACGCGCATTTCCGGAAAACCAACAAAACGCCATTCCAAAGCAGTCCTGTTTTCAGGAATCCTGTTCTTTTCAGTTTACTTCATCGGGTATTTTTATTCCACACAAGTTGCGCCGGTACTGCAGGCTTCCGTGCTCATTTTTGCGTATCCTTTTCTGCTGATCTTTTTGTTTGGCTGGGCCAAAGAACAAAGCAAACGAATGAATTTAGTACTGGTCGTTGTCATAATGGCACTAAACAGTTATGTACTGATCTTCCAGCGGCAACACTACACGGTTTTCTATAAAACACCGTTTAATCAATTAGTCCGGGATGCAAACGACGCAAGGAAAAACCATACGAAAACATTCACAATAATTTTTTCTGACGAACCTAAGACCCGTTTTTATTCTGAAAAAGGAGAACTTGTTATTCCCAATGAATACCTGTTTATTACAGTTCCCGAATTCACTGAAAAACAATTGGATTCCCTGCTGAATGAAAAGTCAAAATCCTGCGACTACATCTGCCTGGCAGCAACATCCTCCCTTCCTCCCGAATACAGAACACTGATTCTCGAGAAATACCCACACATTGTCTGGCAGCGAAATTATTTCTCCGCTTCTACCCTATTGGTAAGCAAAGGCAAACCAAGCGAAAAGCCCATCGCAGATATTTCAAAAACGAAAGACCTGTTCAACGGCTACAACCCGGGAAAATGGTACGATGGTGGATATCATTTCGAAAAAGACGAAGAATGGGGACCTGGTTATTCGAAACCGCTGAGTGAATTGGTGAAAAGACCTTCTGATCTGGTTGATGTAGTGGTAAAACTGAAACTTTCAGATCTCAAGCAAGATCCCTTGTTAGTCATCAATGTACAATCCGGTGATTCGGTTCTTCTCTATCACGATAACCGCGTTTCAAAACATCTGATCAATCCGAAAGACAGCACCGTGACACTCGTTCGGTCGATCAAGTTTATTGATTTGAAGTACCAAAAATTCGATACCCCTGTTTTCAATACCTTCATGTGGAATATCGATAAAAAACCGTTAAAGATTCTTTCGTTCCGGGTTATTTATCGAAAAGACAATCCCCTGACGTACGGACTTTATGAACCAATTGTAGAATAATTGAAAATTGAGAATGGGAAAATTGAAAAGCTAAGAGCAGAAATAAATCTTTTCAATTCTCAATTTTACATTTTCAATTTGCTAAGAAATGTATTTCTTAGCAAACTCCCACAAAACAATTCCCGCGCATACCGAAACGTTCAAACTGTGCTTCGTGCCGAACTGCGGAATCTCCAAAATGTAGTTCGAAGCGTCTATCACGGATTGGTCCACACCGTCTACTTCATTCCCGAAAACCAAAGCAAATTTCCGATCTTTTAAAGCCCCGATTTCGTGTAAAAGAACTGTTTCTTCAGCTTGTTCGATGCTGCAGACCGCAATTCCTTTCTGCTTCAGTTCGGAAACCAGTTCATGGATATCTTTCCGGTATTCCCACTCAATGGTTTCCGTGGCGCCCAATGCTGTTTTATGGATTTCCCGATGCGGCGGTTGAGCGGTAATCCCACACAAATACACTTTTTCCACATTGAAAGCATCTGCGGTGCGAAAAAAAGAACCGATATTATTCAAACTGCGGATGTCATTCAAAACAATAATCAGAGGGAATTTCTCCTGATCCTTAAACGTTTGCTCATCCACCCGGTCAAGTTCCCACAATTTTAATTTTCGGTTCATGTTGCAAAAATACCTATTTTAGGCAGGTATAAAAATCACTAATTGCTTCGCATATGAAAACGATCTTTACACTCCTCTTATTTCTTGTTTCTTCCGGGGTTATTTTTGCCCAATGCCCGTCAGCAGGACAGGATTCTATGCCTATATATTGTCCACACGAAATTTTTGATGTGGCAGATCTAAGGTCAATCGATGCAGATACCAACGGCGTATTTATTGATCCGGCTGGTGACACCATGACGAATACCGTTATTTCGCTCATCTTTCCGGGGCAATACAGCTATCTCTACCACGTATCCGATAGCAGTTGTCCGGTCGACACAGCCAAATATGTGATCCACATTATTAATAATTGCTCCGGGGGACTTACAGAATCCGTTCTTGAAAACAATGCGCTTATCAAGGCTAATCCTGCGAATGACATTTTGTTATTGAATGATCCCAATTACGATCTGCTGGAAATCTATGAAACTTCAGGCCGAAGGATCTTAATGTTATCAGAAGAACAAACCACAATTGATATTTCACATATGCAATCAGGAAATTACCTGTTAGTCCTGGAGAAAAACGAAATAAAACAATTTCAGCGATTCATCAAATACTAGCACCTGATCAAGTCAGTGAATATTGATTATTTTCAGGAATAAATTAATTAAGCTACATTCAATTTATGAAAACCATCCTCATCTTCATTTCATCTTTGATCTTCTGCGGATCAGGATTCGCTCAATGTCCAACCGCAGGAAGCGATAGTTCTGAGACCTATTGCAGGTATGAACCGTTTGACGTTGCCGAATTACGATCACCTGATGCCGATACGAACGGTGTGTTTATTGATCCAATGGGCGATACCATGACCAACACCGACATTTCATTGAACTTTCCGGGACAGTATAATTACTATTATCATACATTCGACACCACTTGTCCGGTCGATACCGCCAAATATGTGATTACCATTTTGATTTGTGGAACAGGTGGAATTGCAGAAAACATTTCGGAAAACCATGCGCTTATCAAGGCTAATCCAGCGAATGATCTCTTGTTATTGAATGATCCCGATTTCGATCTGCTGGAAATTTACGAAACTTCCGGACGCAGGGTATTACTGTTCTCAAAGGAACAAACCCCGATTGATATTTCAAACCTGCAAACAGGAAATTACCTGTTGATTCATGAGAAAAATGGGATCAGGCAGTTTATACGCTTTATTAAAAATTAACTGCGTTAGACTTAACCTCTGCATCGAATGAAAACTAGATCAACTTCATGGAGTATTTTTATTCTTATAACGCTCTTATTGGGCAGTTGTACCATTCAAAAAAGGCTCTTTCAACCCGGTTACAGTATTGAATGGAAGAAAAAAATCTGTCAAAAAAACGGATCGGAAACAACTGATCTTGCTTTTGTCGCACCCGCAAAAAGGGATTCAATCCGATTAAATGCTTTTAACGATGAATTTCCAGCCAAAGATGATCTTCAAGCAGTTGATATCGCGGTGGTGGAATTTTCCGATCCAGTTACAGAACAGAAGGCCTCAAAAAAAATACGGGATACTCTCACCTCCATGCACCTGGAAAAACAGGAAGTTGTTTCGGGACACTCTCAGAAAAAACGAAGCGGAATTCCTGAAATAGAAAATGAGAAAGAATTTGAACTTTTCGGGATTATGTCGTTCGGGATTTATTTCTGTTCATTGGCAATGGCAATTCTTTCGATATTCGTATTAAATGCCTTACCAACAATCATTGCCGCTTGTTTCATGATCCTGTTATCCTTTATCTTCGGGATCATTTCGGTACACCGATACCGTAAAGACAAATCGAGGTATTACCGCAATTTCTTTGGTTATTTCGGTATGATAGCTTCTATGGCAACCATAACATTAGCCGCCGGTTTAGTATTGTTTGCCTGGGGATTGGACTCGTTTTAACCATGAATCAGCTGTTCTTATCTACTTCAATGGGTTCAATAGAAAATAATAACTGTTGAAAACTATCAAAACTAAAAATGGCGCTTCTTGCTTCTTTGATAGTAAATTTGAAGTATCCAATAATTCATACCTGCGTGTCTAAAAAAGAAAAAGATCCGGCTGAAACGCCCCTGATGAAGCAATACAATGAGATTAAAGCAAAACATCCTCAGGCTTTATTGCTTTTTCGTGTCGGAGATTTTTACGAAACATTCGGAGAAGACGCCATTACGGCATCCAAAACACTGGGAATTGTTCTAACCAAGCGCGGTGCAGGATCACCTTCCGAAATTGAATTGGCAGGATTTCCGCATCATTCCCTGGAATCTTATCTTCCCAAACTGGTTCGTGCCGGACATCGGGTAGCAATTTGCGACCAGCTCGAAGATCCGAAAATGACGAAAACGATCGTCAAACGCGGAGTCACCGAATTGGTAACTCCCGGAATTGCTTTCAGTGATAAGATCCTGGACGGTCACCACAACAACTTTTTGGGGGCCATTCACTTTGGCAAGGATATTCACGGAATCTCTTTCCTGGACGTATCAACGGGAGAGTTTTTTACTGCCCAGGGAAATACAGAGTACATCAATAAACTGATCCAGGGTTTTGAACCCAGCGAGATCATTTATCAAAAGAATAAACACACGCTTTTCCAGGAATTATTTGGAACCAAATACTACACCTTCCGTCTGGATGACTGGGTTTTCACCTCCGATTTCGGGAAAGAAAGATTAACCTCCCATTTCCAGACCAATTCCATGAAGGGATTTGGCATCGACGATCTGGAACAGGGAATCATTGCTGCCGGTGCAATCCTGCATTACCTTGGAGAAACCCAGCACGATAAACTGGGACACATCACACAGGTCCAACGAATCGAAGAAGAAAAATTTGTTTGGCTCGACCGGTTCACGATCCGCAACCTGGAATTGATTACCCCGTTGAATGAAGGCGGAAAAACTTTGTTTGATGTGGTGAACGGAACAAAAACCCCGATGGGCGACCGTTTGCTGAAACGCTGGATCGTTATGCCCTTAAAACATCCGGAACAAATCCACTTACGGGTAGATGCCGTTGCGGATTTGACCCAAAAAAGCAGTCTGCGGGCAGAAATCGAACACGAATTAAGTGAGATCGGCGACATGGAACGCTTAATCTCCAAAGTTGCCGTAGGAAGAATCCATCCCAAAGAATTGCGGGTGCTTTCGCGTATCCTGGAACACATGACTCCGTTGCGAGACGCTTGTTCACACAGTGAAAGCGAGTTATTGAAACAACTATCCACACGCATTGAACCCTGCGAAGAGTTTATTCAATCGGTTGAAAAATTCCTGTTGAAGGAACCGGCTGTTATGCTCGGAAAAGGTCCGGTCATTGCAAATGGTGTTCATAAAGAATTGGATGAACTGCGAGCCATTTCAGAAAGCGGAAAGGATTACCTGGAAGCAATGCAGGAACGGGAATCTGAAAAAACAGGCATTCCCAGCTTAAAAATTGCCTTCAACAATGTCTTCGGATATTACTTAGAGGTTCGAAACACGCACAAAGACAAAGTTCCGGAAGAATGGATCCGCAAGCAGACATTGGTCAGTGCTGAAAGGTACATCACTCCCGAACTGAAGGAATACGAAACCAAAATTCTTGGAGCGGAAGATAAAATTGCGGCCATTGAAGCCAAATTGTATTTTGAACTGGTACAAAAACTGGCAGCTTTCGTCGGGCAAATCCAGCGAAATGCCTACCTCATCGCACAATTGGACTGCCTCACAGGCTTTGCAGACCTGGCTGTGAGAAAAAACTACGCGAAACCATTCGTCAATGATAGTTTTGTCATTGACATTAAAAACGGAAGACACCCGGTTATTGAAGGCCAGTTGAAACCCGGCGAAGAATACGTGCCGAATGATGTTTATCTCGACAAGGATGAACAGCAAATCATCATGATCACCGGACCGAATATGTCGGGTAAAAGTGCCCTGCTGCGCCAAACTGCATTGATTGTACTGATGGCTCAAATGGGAAGTTTTGTTCCGGCTGATGCGGCCATACTCGGGATCGTCGACAAAGTCTTTACACGTGTCGGTGCATCGGATAACATTTCATCCGGTGAATCTACCTTCATGGTCGAAATGAATGAAACGTCCAGTATTTTGAACAATCTTTCGGACCGCAGCTTGATCCTGCTGGACGAAATTGGCCGAGGAACAAGCACTTACGACGGAATTTCCATCGCCTGGGCAATTGCAGAATACCTCCACGAATTCCCACATGCCAAAGGAAAAACCCTGTTTGCGACCCATTACCACGAATTGAATGAAATGGCCGTGCAGTTTCCGCGCATCCATAATTACAACGTCAGCGTGAAGGAAGTAGGACAGAAAATCATCTTCCTGCGCAAATTGGTAGAAGGCGGAAGCGAGCATAGTTTCGGAATTCATGTGGCAAAACTCGCCGGAATGCCGCCAAAAGTGATCCAGCGCGCGGAATTAATGCTCGAACAACTGGAGCTGAATAACCGTTCCAGTGAAGTTCAAACAATCAAAGAAGTGGTTGTTCAGGCCGGCCAAACAGCCGATATGCAATTGAGTTTCTTCCAGTTGAACGATCCGGTGCTGGAACAAATACACGATCAACTGATCTCCATCGATATCAACACACTAACCCCAGTTGAAGCATTGATGAAATTGAACGAAATCAAGAAGTTAACAGGAGGGTGATTTTGACTCCGCTCAGCGTGAGCCACTCAGTTCCCATTTCACAGAGGTGGACTCAGCTAACCGGATCGGATAACTTTCCAGGTATGTCTTTACCAATTGTCAAATTCTCTTTGAAGCTCTTTAAGCATTGCTTCATAATTACTAATTTTCGTTATTCATATTTTCTTGCAATTTCGTAAACCGGGTAATTCCACCTGGCTACACCACCATGATGTGAGCACGCACCCTGTCCGGTTGCCTGAGAGTATGTTCCATCATTACAAACCGTGCAATAATAGGCGATTCGCTTCTTAAGCGGATTAATCTTATCATACAGTTTACCCGCATCGGTATGACCGAGAATCATTGCTCTTTTTGCGTCTTTCGCGGCCTCTTCAATGCGTTTGACTTTTACAAAGCAGGTTGCGCGTTGATAAAGTACATTGGTGTTACTGGTATCTAGTATATGCACGCTGGTCAGCAAATCAATGGCCATGTTGTACTGATGTCTTTTCACCAGCTGCTTTGTTTTAATCAGAGAAACTTCTATCCTGATCTGATTGACATCTGCCTTTTCTGCAGTGTTTTCCACCATAAGATCAGCTTTGTCCAACTCCAGCAAAGCAAGATCAATTTCTCCCTTACGGTACAGGCTGTCTATTCGTTTCAAACAACTATTCAGGTCATCAATGCGTTGCTTTTCATCCGACTTAGCTTTTCGCTCATTTAATAGTTGGGTCCGGTTGACTTGTTCTAATCTGGATCTTTCTTTACCAAAAGCGATGGCAAATGGGACATTTAACAATAACAAGGCGATGAGAGCTATGTTTTTCACCTTTTTTGTCAAGGGAAATTTGAAAATGTGTACGATGAGGAGTAATAGACCTGAAACGACCAATACAAGGGAAAAAGGTGGGTAAATGATTGTAAATAGACTGAGTCCCAACAACAATACTCCAATTACTATGGAAATTTCTCCCAATAGATAATTATTAATGGTTTGTATTTCGGCTACATTATTTTGTCTGAATAAACGAGTACCGTTCGAAGCTGAATTCTGCATTTTTTTTATGGATTAATGGCTATGTTGGATATTCAAAAGGAAATTTTAATCGAAATGGTTGTTGATAATCTGATCTCCTCCTGTAACAAGATTATGAACCGTTCCTCCCTGCATGTAGAACCCAACCTCGGAATGATGAAACTGTGGACCAGTGCTTTTCGTACTTTGGTTTGTTTGATTTTGTGCTCCTGCTGTATCCTGTTTTACGTGATTTTCCAAAAATAGCAGGCCGGTCAATATTCCCGGAAGCCCGGCTGTCGATTGCTCTTGTTTCACAGAGGAAAGGAAAGGAGCAACCGGATTCCATACATCATCGGTGTCTACCCATACCGGAAGTATTCGTTTGGTTCCCGAAAAATCTCCCCATGCCGGCTGGCGTATCTTTACAGCCTGATCTTTCCATGATAAGGGAAGGGCACAGATCACCAAGGCCGTGTTTTCAAGTAATCCAATGGCATGTTTGGCTAACTCCACCAGCGATGTTTCGTTTGCAGAACGTGTTTCAATCGGAAACGTTTTTTGGACAAATGTTAAGGTTGGAATGAGCTGTTTTTCCAGTTCTTTCGGAACAACAATCTTAAGAAGCTTTTCTTCCGGGTTATCGAAATGTTCATTTTCCGGAGAAAGAAAGTTTCCTGGCGAACGTAAAGCGGTTTTCCAATCATCCCAATTATTGAACCCTACATGATTCAGTAAGAGGTTAATATTGGATTCAATTTTTTTAATAGTTGCACCTTCTTTTGCAGCCTTACGGGCATCGCTCATCAGATCTACGATGTAGCGATCATTGAATTTTTGTCCGGAAGTCAGTTTGTTTGCAAGTTCCATTTGTCCGCTTTGAGACATTTCAGTACGTTCCCTCCAGGAACAAAGCTGCACGAGTTGTATGATTTTATCCGGTTCGTAATGAAGAGCCATAGTTATAGTTTGGAATCAGGCTTTAAAGAGAACAAGGATTGAATCGGAAAATGAAATTATTTTTTTGAAGTGAACTATTTTTTTTGTGTGTAGTGGAAAATCTTTTACGAGATCAGATCGATTTCAGGTAAAGGGTTACCTGATCTTTGTATTTCGGGTCAATGTCTATTTTTAGACCGTTCATCATTTCAAGGCGATTGCCGAGTTTACTTTTCACGTATTGAAGGTTAATTGCATGTGATTTGCTCACGCGGACTATACCAGGCCAATCAAGTTTTTGAAGGACTGTTTTCAGGTTCATGGTCAGTTTATACATTTTGCCCTCGAGATGAACTCCGCAATAGCTCCCATCGGCTTCGATATAGCAAATGGCATTTGGATTGATACGCTGCCTGCCTTTGTTCCCGTCTGCGATCAAATAGATGGTATTGGAGGAAGTTTTCTGTGCTTGTAAATCTACATCCAGGGCATTTCGCAAATTGATCAAATCGATCGGTTTCGCAAGATTACGTATCGGAGCAGTATTTTTCGCCTGCATGTATGTATTCATATCCTGTTCCCCGGAAAGATACATGTGTGGAATGTTCATTCCTGCCAGTTTTTCACCGAGATCAATTCCCGATCGTTCGCCCTTCAGCCCGATATCGATAATTACCAGATCCGGGATATCGCTTTCGATGGATTTCACAGCACTGTTATAGTCTTCTGCTATTGCGATAACGTGGTGTTGAAGCTGCTCCAATTTCTCATGCAGGTCATCTGCAGCAAAAGGTTCGTCTTCAACTATAAGAATTTTCATGGGCGAAAGTTTAATTACATTTGCCAAAATACTGAAATTATGCTCCGCTACTCACTCTTTTTGTTTGTGTTTGCTTTGTCTGCCGGAATCTATGGTCAATCGAAGTTTTACCTGTTACTTGATCAGGGCGGTCAGTCCTTACTGGACGGAGATATTCCACAAGCGAAGGTGTTCCTGCAGGATGCGTTAAAGATAATACCTGAAGATCTTGATCAGGAAGAGCGGTCTGTTTTTTACAATAACCTTGGCGTGGTTTATTATCAAACCGGCGATTACAAGGAATGCGTAGATTGGTATCAGAAAGAGTTGGAAATTTACAGAAAGACAGGTAATGACAGCCTTGCAGCAGGAGCTTCGCACAATCTTGGGGTCGTATATACGGAAATCGGACTCTCCAAAAAGGCCATGCAGGAATTACTTAGCTCAGCACGAGATTTTGAACGGCTCGGCAATATGAAAGAGCTTTCTTCAGCCTGGAACTCGATCGGTGTTATGCAGCTTGATCTCGGTAATTTTGAAAAGGCTATCGTATACCATGAGCGTGCTCTTCAGATAAGAGAAAAAATTGAATACGCTAAGGGCATTGCGGATTCGTATAATAATATAGGAGATGTCCACCTGGCATGGAAACACTACGCCAAAGCTGAAATCTATTTACAGGAAGCGCTTCGTCAGAAAAAAGGGCTCAATAATCAAACGAATTTGATTAACACCTTATGTTCGTTGGGAAAACTATACATTGCTGTCGGAGAATCCAAAAAAGCATATAGCTACCTGCACCATGCTTATACTATCGGTAAAACCATCGGAAATTCACCAAAAGTAGCGGAGAGTATGTGTTACCTGGCGGACTATTATGGCTCTGTAGGCGAAGAAAAAAAAGCCATGGAATTGTATCATCGAACGCAAACTATAGCGCGGACTTCTTCAGATTGGACATTATTACAAGATGCTTTGCAGGGTGAAATAACATTAATCGAAAATAAAGGGTCCGGTTCCGAAGTTGTTCAGAAGTACCATGAACTACTCGTAACAAAAGAAAAAGTGATCAAAGATCTCAACAGTAAAGAAGTGGCACGATTGGAAATTTCCTACGACGTTAAAAGAAAGAATGCAGAATTGAAACTCAGAAGAAAACAAGCAAATATCGATCGCCTGAGCAATCAACGTTTAACTGCCTGGCTTGTCGGAGTTGGAGGAATAGCACTATTTGCAGGAATTGCATTTTACCAGACAAGGCGAAGAAGAAGACAGGTGGAAATGCAGCGAGACCAGATTGGCCATTTGCACCATGAATTGAGTCATCGCACAAAAAACTATTTCAGTATGCTCTCCGGCATTTTGAGATCCGATCGAAAGAAGGCATCGAATGAAGAAGTTGTACGCGTTTTGGACATGAATATTCATCGACTTGAGGCAATGTCACTGGTACAGAGTCATTTGCTTAGAGATTCAGAACAATGGGATAAGCATGTGCAGCTGAATGCCTACCTCGACCATTTGATTTCAGAACTGTTAATGAATCTGTTACCCGATGAAAAGGAGTTGCGTGTAGAAAAGGAACTGGACAACATTTTTATGGATTACGATAAAGCAATGCGGATTGCAATTGTGTTGAATGAATTAATCTGCAATGCCATTGAGCATGGTTTGACCGGCGTAACGAAACCTGTACTGACAATTTCGCTGAAACGCCGGGATAACAGCGTGGTACTGACAGTACATGACAATGGTACGGGGTTACAGGAAGAGTTACTACAATCGAAAGCTGTGAAGGGGCGTGACATCATCAGTAAATTACTTTCTTCGATCAATGGAGCGATTACTTACCACAACGAAAGTGGTTGCAAGGTCGAAGTAGTAGTTGCATTCTCATAAAAAAAGCCCGGGATTCCGATCTTTTTTTCGGAATTCCCGGACTTCTGCTACAACAACTACCTTATTAATCCACTAGAATAGTTTTCTGTACGTCGTCGTTGTCGTGTACATGAATGGTGTCTGTTAACGAGGAACTTCCACCTCTAGGGGTTACACGGAAGTAATAAATTCCCGCTGCAACTTGCCGGTCGTATTCCCCCAACGAATTGGTGTAACCATCATTAACCAGCAGGTCGGTACTATACGTATAGGTTTCAACATCTGCACTATCAAGCGGTATCAGGGTGCTTCTCTTTTTTACCCGCACTCGAATGATTGGGTCATGGTCTCCTCCCGTTTTTTCCAAATCATTTTCTGCAATGATCTGTGCTTTTCGCTTAGTTACGTTTTCTTTTTTACAAGATACTGTGATCGCGCCCATTCCCAAAAGAATCAACAGGGAAGCGATCATGAATTTATTTGTTTTCATGATAATTTGCTTTAATGTTGTTTTTTAACTTGCCGTGGAGCTTGCCCGCGAAAGGCGGGTGCCACACGACGATTCTGTTGGGAGAATATGCCTGCTCTGCTGTCGCCTCTTCTCCCGAAAGGGAAAGCATTGCAGGCATTTGTCAGAAGCTGGTCCGGGTTCCGGGGCCCGGTAGTGCACCTGTCTTCAGTTAGCTATCTTGAAGCGTTACCGGCGACTGACAAGACAAAGGTTCGTAAACAGCCGCGGGAAATCGTAGGACAGAAAAAAACTATGTGGAACCGATTTGTGAAACTCCTAAGATGTTGATTTTCAATTGTTTTTGATTTTTATTTTTTCGATGGGCATCCATTTTTTTATAATCGAAATGGAATTAGTTAAAACGGATGTCAAATGCGTGAACTGATTTTCCTTACTTTCGGCAAAAGCGCGAAACGATCAGCATGAAAATTTTAATTGTGGAAGACGAGCCTTTTGCTGCAGACGAGCTGAAGGAAAAGTTAGAGAAGCTCGATCACGAGGTAACGGGCATTGCCGAAAGCTACGAGGAAGCACTGGAATTGATTCGCACCAACAAACCGGAACTCGCTCTGGTGGACATCGAACTGAAGGGTGAGCTTACGGGGATTGATTTGTCGGAGGAGTTGCAAAACATGGGAATTTCTTTTCTTTATCTTACCGGCATCGAGGAACAGGATATGTATGATAAAGCTGTACAAACCGGTTCGCTGAAATTCCTTTCGAAACCAATAGATCTTTTGAATTTGCGCAATGGTATTTTTGAAGCAAAAAAAATGATGGATGACGCAAAGCTTGAAGCGATGCATTATTTTACCGTTACAGCCGGTGACCGGCGACCTCTGCATCCAAGCCAGGTGGCTTATCTAAAAGGCGGTAGAGCTTATTGTGACATCCATTTTATCAATGGGTCTAAATGGGAAATATCTTTGAACCTGGGAAAAGTAGCAGAGAAAATCAACCATCCTGACATTATCCAGATTCACAAGTCTCACTTCATCAATATAAAGCACATAGCATCCATCACTGCAAATACGGTTCAACTTACCACTGGAGCCGTTTTAAAAATTGCAGATTCCTACAAAAAAGAACTCAAACGGCTGACTCAACAAATGTAGATCGCCTTTAACAACAAACATCTCGTTTTAATTTTTTTGGCCCCTTTTTCCGGTTTCGGAAAGAGGAATTCCCGTTTGGGAAAGAATGTATTGTGAGCGTGTTTTTAGTTGTTGATGTTTGTCGGAAAAAACAATTATGGCTAGAGACAAAGCAAAAGACGACGAATTTTTCAGTTGCTCCCAACCATGGGAAGGAAATTTAGTTGCCAATCACTATGGAACTAACAAGGACAAGGTTCTAACCTTCCTTGAAGAATGTTGTGAGGATAATACAATTAAAAATTCTACACACATGGAAGTTTATGAGTTGATTGAAAAAGAGTTTGGATATGCTATTCCGAACTAACAAGTTATGGGTGGCTTAGGTCACCCATGTTCATTTCCAAATATTAGAATAAGTTGTCTGCATATAATTGTACATCTTGACAAAATACTATATGATCTAGGTCTATTGTGAAACACTAACTATATAATTCCATTATGAGTAGTTCTCTTAAAATTTATGATTTTCTCCTAATGCATAAAGAGAAAAAGAAAAATACCAACTTCCACGCTTTAGCCTCAGACCATCCCGATCTGAATAAGTATTTCAATGGGAATGTTTCAGGAGTCATAAAAATGAAAATGGTGTTTGACAGTTTTCTTCGAAAACTCAATAACGATTTGAATTCTGAAGTTTTAAAAAACAACACTACTAGAAAGATTATCAAAAAGAGTCGTTTTTTTCAGAATGACTCTTATCATGTTAGAGAGCTTCAAAGTGAGTATGATAGCAAAATTCTATATGGAATTTTACATGCTGGAAGAATAACCAATAATGCTATTCTTGAGAAAGTCTTAGACTCAAAATATGAATACAATGTATTGGATAAGGACCGGATTTATGATGATTTTTTCTTTCTCATTCACTTATCGTTTCGATGTAACAAAGCAAGATTGTTCATTCTTTCCAGAGCAGAACAAACCAAGGTAGATACAGTGTTCAAGAAATATCTTGTGGATAACATGTTTAAAACAAATTCATTCAAAAAAACGAAAATCGCTGATTATATCTCATCAGATTATAGAAATATAGTTTTGGGACGATCACTCGTTACAAATATTTCGATATCAAAAAATGAGACGATTGTTTCAGAAGAAGATGGCTTAGAATATGAAGTTGAGATAAGACTCAAACCTAAAAATCATAATCGATTCTCTAAATTCACTGATGGAATAGTGAGTAAACTGCAAAAAAGCAGAGTACAAATCGAAAACGATTCTTCAGAAGATGCTACCAGCCCAATTAAGTTTTCAATAAAAGATCCAGACACAAAATCAACGAAGATTATTGCCTTTGGTGATGAAGATAATTTTATCCCAAGACTAATATTGAATGATGATGAAATATTGGCCGAGGATGGACGTATTGATATGGAAAAAATGAAATCTATTTGCCTAAGCCATATAGTTTATAATAATGAAGAGTTAATCTAATATGTTTGGAACAGTAAGAGCATACCGATCATTAATTCGATCCAAAAAAAGCTTTTTAATTTTTGTAATTCTATTCGGATTAATTAATCTCATTACATCAGTATTTGTTTACGCAATTAATGAAGAAATACAAAATGCTCTGTTGAGTATAGTAAGTATTATTTTTCCTCTAATTGCCGGTTTTATGACTTTTGGTAGAGATACATTGAAAACCATTCGAGACGATATAAAAAAAATTAAGTTGGACGAATTAAATGACGAAGGCAATCCAGTTACGGATATTGACAAACATAAACTTCGTCTTTTGAAAGACCTTTCTTCAAATTTTATAAAAGTAGTAATTAGCACTTTTGTTGTTTCGTTTATCTTAATTGTGGTTTTGTTGGTTACCAAATTCAATAATTTCGAATTCGTTACTGAAAAAAAAATTAATTGTTGGACAGTTGATTTGCGAGCAAATCTCATTATCCTTTTATTGAAAATCATCTTTTTTTTATTGGTTTTTACAATGTTTCTTAATCTACTTTATTCAACGTATTTCATTATCCAAGTTACAAAAAATGATGATGCAATCAACTAGGAAACCTTGTCTATACCTTGAAAAAAAAACAATTCAAATAAACTGATTTTCAGAATTTTACATCAATGATGAACAACATTTTGGAAGCATATGAAACGAGCTGTTATCTTTATAATAATCCTAACATCCTTATTAATTGATTCCTGTTCCGATAGTCAAGATGATGCTACCGAGGAATATTATATCAATGAATACGACTTCGAAGACGGAACTTATTGCGCACAAGTAGAATACTATAATCCCAATACTGGAACCAGATCAGAATATACACTCAATGTTGATGTAGAGTCTAATGAGCTCTTACTAATTCATTGGACAAATGGCGGGTGGCTTGATGAAGATCACTTTGATCCTGCGGAATTTGATAGTAATGGCTATTGTGAATTTATTAGCGACCAAGGATATGAATACACAGTATCTATAAGCGGCCCAGAATGTTCGTTTACGGATGAAAGTTCTCTATTGGAAGAGATAGAGAATGACCAAGCAGCACTAATTTGCCCGCGCTGTGGCGACGAAAAATACGAATACGAAGACTACTGTTATAGTTGTGAAGAAGAAGTGGAAAACACCTGTTCCGGATGTGGGTCTTATGAGTATGGTCTTAGTGGTGGCTTATGTTCGGACTGCCAGAATGAATAATGTCCGATTCAATAAAATCCAATCGGATCTTGATCATATGAACTAACCCAATCATTATTCCCGTACCATCCTCGATCTGAAAAAAGCGGTTGTAGAAGTTTACTTCGCCAACCGCTTTTTGTATTTGAAGTAGTACTAATGTTTTAGGAACGAAGAAGACAAATAACACCCCTTGAAGCCCTGATGAAACGAAACGAAATCAAGAAGTTAACGGGTGGTTAATCCGACGTTCTTACCGAATTCACATCCTGAGATCGAAAAAAAATAAAAAAAAGTCCTTTAAACCTTGCAAATTGAACAAATGAATTGTTAGATTTGCAACCCGATTCCAAAAGAGGAACGGTCATTGCCCCGAGGATAAATGTCGGGATCAATTAAAATTAAAATAACGCGAGAGTAGCTCAGTTGGTAGAGCACGACCTTGCCAAGGTCGGGGTCGCGGGTTCGAATCCCGTCTCCCGCTCAAAAAAATAAATGGTCACTTCGACTCCGCTCAGTGACCTTTATTTTTTTAAGTCCGCTCGGATGGTGGAATTGGTAGACACGCCGGACTTAAAATCCTGTGCCTGTATGGGCGTGCGGGTTCAAGTCCCGCTCCGAGTACATTGAGCGCTTCCAGCTCATGAGATTAAGCCTTGATTTTCTTCGGAAAGTTGAGGCTTTTTTGATTTATGAAAATTTTGTGCGGGTTCATCCCGATAGCTATCGGGACCCGCTCCAAGCACCATTGATAAAAAGGAAGATGACATCTTCCTTTTTATTCTAAAAGAACTTGTGAATTGTCTTCCACCTTTCACAGCAAAAGTTAAGTCTCGAATTCCGCATCTGCGGGATTCGAGACTTTTCATTATATTCAACTATGGCTACTATTTATATTCTTCATTCTAATAGCATTGACCAATTTTACATTGGTAGTTGTCTCAATATTAAACAACGATTGGAACAACATCTAGTTAAATCATATCGGGTTGGATTTACCCATCGAGCAGATGATTGGAAATTGTTTTATTCAATTGATGAATTAGAATATGATATTGCAAGAAAAATTGAACAGCATATTAAGAAGATGAAATCCAGGAAATATATCGAAAATATTAAAACACATCCGGAGATCATGGAAAAACTGATCGAAAAATATGGTGCGGGTTCATCCCGATAGCTATCGGGACCCGCTCCGAGTACATTGAGCGCTTCCAGCTCATGAGATTAAGCCTTGGTTTTCTTCGGAAAGTTGAGGCTTTTTTGATTTTGGGAAATTTCGTGCGGGTTCATCACGATAGCTATCGGGACCCGCTCCGAGTACATTGAAAGAGAGGAAGATTTAAGTCTTCATTTTTTCGGCTAAAGAAACTTGTGAATTTGAAAGATCTCAATGCCGGAGTTTATTACCTGCATTTTGAATTGAGCCATAAAATGATCAAATTAGTGGTGCTTTAAAACCAAAACGCTATGAGCATTGTTTCCAGGATAATTTTGCCTGTCTTCCTATTGATTTTTGTCTCTCCGGGTTTTTCCCAGGAAATCGGAAAAAGATTTTCGGTAAGTGCAAATTACAGTTATTCTTTGAACCGGGTATTCGGAACAAG
>CAMLDR010000027.1 GCA_946478775.1 uncultured Flavobacteriales bacterium | reverse complement strand
AGAACTGAGGACGGTATTTGTTATGGAATGGTGTGTGACGACCACCTTCTTCTTTTTTCAATACGTAGATCTCAGCTTTGAAATCAGCATGTGGCTTAACAGAACCTGGCTTACAGATTACCATTCCACGCTTGATTTGAGACTTCTCAATACCACGTAATAAAAGACCTACGTTATCACCAGCTTCCCCACGATCCAAGATCTTACGGAACATCTCAACCCCAGTTACAGTAGAAGTCAATTTCTCTTCACCCATACCTAAGATTTCAACCGGATCTCCAGAGTTAATAACTCCTGTTTCGATACGACCTGTTGCTACTGTACCACGACCTGTAATCGTAAATACGTCTTCAACCGGCATCAAGAAAGGCTTGTCAACATCACGTGGAGGTAATTCAATATAAGTATCAACTGCGTCCATCAACTCATCGACTTTAGCAACCCACTCCGGCTCACCGTTCAATGCACCTAGTGCAGAACCTTGAATAACCGGTGCATTGTCACCATCGTAATCGTAGAAAGACAACAATTCACGAACTTCCATTTCAACTAGCTCTAACAACTCAGCGTCATCAACCATATCCACTTTATTCATGAATACAACCAAACGAGGAACACCAACTTGTTTTCCTAAAAGGATATGCTCACGAGTTTGAGGCATTGGACCATCAGTTGCAGCAACAACCAAGATAGCACCGTCCATCTGAGCAGCTCCTGTAACCATGTTCTTTACGTAATCCGCGTGACCTGGACAGTCAACGTGTGCGTAGTGACGGTTAGCTGTTTCGTACTCAATGTGTGACGTGTTAATAGTAATACCACGCTCTTTTTCTTCAGGTGCGTTGTCAATTGAAGAGAAATCACGAACGGCAGCTAATCCTTTAGCAGCCAATACGCTTGAAATAGCCGCAGTCAAAGTGGTCTTACCGTGGTCAACGTGACCAATAGTACCAATGTTTACGTGCGGTTTGGAACGATTAAAACTTTCCTTAGCCATTTGTTTTTATTTGTTACGTAGTTAATAAACCTTTTTCTTACTAATACAAAATTTCACCCATAAAACTAATGAGTGAATCCCTGCAGAGCCAATGACGAGAATTGAACTCGTGACCTCTTCCTTACCAAGGAAGCGCTCTACCCCTGAGCTACACCGGCCTATTCTTTTTTACATCGTAATTGAGCGGGAGACGAGATTCGAACTCGCGACCCTCAGCTTGGAAGGCTGACGCTCTACCAACTGAGCTACTCCCGCTTATTATATTATTTTCCTTGTCGTGGGAGTGGCTGGACTCGAACCAGCGATACCGTGAGGTGACAGATTTACAGTCTGCTGCAATAGCCACTATGCGACACTCCCATCCTTTAATGCGAGCCGGTGGAGGGACTCGAACCCCCGACCTGCTGATTACAAATCAGCTGCTCTAGCCAGCTGAGCTACACCGGCATTAAAGTTTGGTTTTTATTACGATTTTAAAGAACGATTCTTAAAGTGTTTTCCCGTTTGGGTTTGCAAATGTAGCAAAGAAATAAATACCTGCAAGGGTTTGAGTGAAAAAAAATCAAAAAAAAATAAGCAGCCCAGAAGGCTGCTTATCTAAAATCTTCATTTTCAATTACTAATTCGCTAATTTGCCTTTGTATTTTTTTACCTGTGTGCGCAAGGCGTCTACACACAAATCTGCCGCTTCTTCGAAAGATTTACATTGTTTTTTTGCAAACAATTCTTTTCCCGGCATCAATATTTTCACTTCTGCTATCTTATTTTCTCCATCAGAATTCTTATCCAACCTTAAAAAAACTTCCCCAACTATAATGTGATCAAAAAAAACCTGAAGCTTTTCTACTTTATCGTTAATAAAATCAATCAGCTTTTGATCCGCTTTAAAATGGATAGAATGCACCTTAACGTCCATGACTTTTACTTTTTGCGCCCACGTGGATGAGCATGTGAATATATCGAGTTTATTTGTGCAAACGAATTATGCGTATAAACCTGAGTTGCTGATAAATTAGCATGCCCCAAAAGTTCCTTTAAAGTTTCAAGCCCGGCACCGTTGTTTAACATATGAGTTGCAAATGTATGACGCAGGATGTGCGGGCTCTTTTTCTCCGCATTCGTTACACTTCCAAGATATGTATTAATTTTTCGATAAACAAACTTTGAAGATAATTTTCTGCCATCTTTTTTTACAAATAACATTAATTGGCTATCAGGCCCTGCAGGCTTAATTTTTTCGTAAGATTGGATGATCTCATAAAGGTCCCGGCCGATCGGAATGATCCTTTCTTTATTTCTTTTCCCCAGCACCTTGATACTATTACTCGTAACATCCCGGTTCTTCAATCCGATCAATTCGCTCAAACGGATTCCTGTCTGATAAAACAGTTCAAACATCAATCTGTCACGAATGCCTTCAAAATTAGAGGAAAACAATTGCTCGATGCGAGCAGTATCTATTTCAGATTGTTTGACAAACTGAGGCAATCGCTTCTCCACTTTCGGACCGCGGATTCGAAGCATCGGATTTTGTTCCACCTTCCCCTCAGCCAGCAGCCACTTGAAAACAGACCGCAAACAGGAAATTTTACGAGAAACCGTGCGATTACTTTGTCCGCTTTCCAGCAAGTGAACAATCCAGCCGCGAACCAACTGATGATTCACCTCATTCCACTCCGACGATTCAGTCAATTCAGCAAATGCCGTGAATTGGTCCAGATCCTCTTCGTAAGCAAGAATGGTATGCTTCGAGTAACGCTTCTCAACCTGCAGGTAATGTATGAACGAATCTTTGTAGGACATATTAAATTACAAGATACAAAAAAGAGGCTGTCGATCCGTAATCAAAGGGCAGTAACATTTAGATACAGCTTACTTTTTGAGCTGATCCTTTACCCAGGCCTCCAATTTACCTGCTGTATCCAAAGCAACCAACTCATCCATTTTCTTATCCTTCTTCAGCTTGCCCGTTTTGTAAACCTTGATCATGCTTTGAAGCCCTGCCAGGTTACACGGGACCTCATCTTTGGTATATTCGTTTTGCAAGGAATATTTTGTCCATCCACCCATGAAAATCATCAGTAAATCACTGTTCTTCTTGGTATAATCCATCACGTAAGCATTCAATGAGAGCGTAACTGTAGGCGAATTGGTCAACCATTGAATAAGCAGCGAGTATTGAAATTTATGCATTTCCTCGTTTTGGTCAATCGGTGTGTTCTCGATCCAGTCAACTGTTGCAATGACCTGTGGTTCACTAGCCACGAATTCTTCTTTCGTTTCCGGAACTTTACTCAGTAATTTGGATTCCTGGGCGGTCAATTGAAATGCGCATGCGGCAAACAAACTCAGGATGGTGATCTTTAAAGATGTCATAGATTTAATTTAGTTGATTAACGGGATAAAAATAGAAAATTAAATTAACAAAAAAACCCTGACGATAAATGTCAGGGTTCCAATATTATTCAATTCGAATTCTTCGTATTAAATCTCTTGAGATTTCATTTTTTGAGCATAAGCTGCACGAATGTTCGACTGACGATCAATAACAGATGGTTTCACGAATTCTTTACGACGACGTAATTCTTTCATGACATTTGTTTTGTCATATTTCTTCTTGTACTTCTTAAGCGCTCTTTCGATGTTCTCGCCTTCTTTAACTGGAATGATTAACATATCTATTTTAAATTCTATTGTTAGCTTTTTAATACCTATCCGCTGATAAGGAGCGCAAAGATATAAAATCTTTTTTTAAATAACAGTCCTCTTTTGAAAAATAATTTAACCCAATCAAAAAAGATTGGTTCAAAGGGTTAAAAAGGTTCAAATTTGTTCAAAGTGTTCCAATGAACTTTTAAACTATTTCAGTAATTCTCTTGAGATAACCAGTTTTTGGATTTCAGAAGTTCCTTCACCAATGGTCATCAATTTCGCATCTCTTAAGAATTTCTCTGCCGGGTATTCTTTTGTGTATCCGTAACCACCCATGATCTGAACGGCCTCATTTCCACATCTCACGGAAACTTCCGAAGCGAAGTATTTGGCAAATGCCCCCTGAGTAGTCATTTTCTGATTTCTGTTCTTGTAATCCGCTGCCTGGAAAGTCAACAACTCAGCGGCTTCCACTTCTGTTGCCATGTCGGCCAATTTAAATCCAATTGCCTGGAATTTACCAATCGGCTGTCCGAACTGCTCACGCTCTTTGGCATATTTCACAGATGCTTCGTAAGCTCCGCGTGCAATTCCACAAGAAAGTGCTGCGATCGAAATACGACCTCCGTCCAAAATGTGCATTGCCTGCTTGAATCCTTGTCCAATCTCACCGATCACCTGGGATTCATGCAAACGAACATTGTCAAAAATCAGTTCTGCTGTTTCAGAAGCGCGAACACCCAATTTATCCTTAATTTTCACCGCGGAGAATCCAGGAGTTCCTTTTTCAACTATAAAAGCAGTAATTCCATTTGAATCCAGCAATTCACCGGTACGAACCAAAACAACTGAAACATCACCGGAAAGCCCGTGAGTAATCCAGTTTTTCGCTCCATTAATTACCCAATATTCCCCATCTTTAACGGCTGTAGTTTTCATACGCATCGCATCAGAACCTGTATTCGGTTCAGTCAGACCCCATGCTCCGATAAACTCTCCGGAAGTTAATTTCGGAAGGTATTTTTTCTTTTGTTCGTCGTTTCCGTGGTAATAAATATGTCCGGTACACAAAGAGTTATGCGCAGCAACGCTTAACCCGATTCCACCGCATACTTTACCCAATTCCATCAATGCAGTTGCGTACTCCAGGTAAGAAAAACCGCTTCCGCCGTATTGTTCAGGTATATAGATTCCAAGCAGTCCAAGTTCACCCATTTTTTTCATTACATCTACCGGGAAATACTCATCAGCATCCCATTGATTCATGTTCGGGCGGATTTCTCTTTCTGCAAAATCACGCACCATTTGCGTGATCATTCGTTGATTGTCGTTTAATTCAAAGTTCATGATTAACAGTTGTTTTTGGGGTATCCGTTAATTTGTTTTTCGGTTAATTAATTTATTCAGTAGGCCACTAAATTAGTAATATTATTAGAGTAGTTTTTCAATTTTTCATCACCATTCAGAAAATTTAAACCTACCAGGAAGTTAAACCCTGCTACTTCGCCTCCACATTTCTGAATTAATTCCGCAGCCGCTGAAGCAGAACCGCCGGTAGCCAGCAAATCATCATGGATCAATACACGTTCTCCTTTTTGAACGGCATCCACATGCATTTCAATAGTAGCCGAACCATATTCCAGGTCATATGAATGGCTTATTTTGTGATAAGGTAATTTTCCTGCTTTACGGATCAGAACAAAAGGAACTCCCAATTCCATTGCCAAAGGATACCCAAATAAAAATCCACGGCTTTCAATTCCTGCAATTTTATCCAGTTTCTGGTCTTTGTAAATGGATGCCAAATGAGCTACGATCTCTTTAGACAAAGCGGGATCCAGCATAATCGGAGTAATGTCTTTGAATACAATTCCCGGTTTAGGGAAATCTACCACATCTCTTATTACGCCTTTGATTTTTTCTTCTATCATTATTCTATTATAAGGTAATCCATTTTGAGAGCGCAATTTTACGGGAGAATTTGCCAAATTCCAAGAAACCAGGCAGATTTACTTTTCGGCAGCAGGATTCGGTTTTGTTTTAATCCACATCCTGCCTGGTAATCCAAACTTTGGGCCAGATGAAATCTGACCAAAATCACTAACTTTCAACCAAATTAGGTTCATGAAACAGTTTGTTGTTTTACTCATCATTACCTTTTCCGGCAATTGCCAGGCGCAGTTCTATGTTAGTGACTCATCACTGAAGATTGATACAACTTTGTTGATAACTCCCTGCGATTGCAATGCCGCATTGATCATTCATATGAAGGGAAGAAATAGCCCTGATGGAAGAAATCAAGCGCATTCAGAAAAAAGGTTCCTCAACAACTTCATTGAAGGAAGAAGTAAACAGACGAGACATAAAATATTACGAAATCTCTATGTATTGTTTTAAAATTTACAATGCAAAAGGCAGTCAAAGAAACTGCTCAAATAACGCTGAAGGTGAAGCACTGGATAAAAAGATAAGTGCACTTCGAAAAGAACTGGACCTGTGGAAATGAGTTATTCCACTACCAGGTAATGCTTCAATTTTTCGTACAGTTCATCCGTCATCAAAACTGATTTTTTAATCTCACGCACATCTTTGTAAAACCCGTTTTGAGAGCGCAGTTTCACCAATGAATTTGCCAGATTCCAGGAGATGTATGGATGGAAGGATAATTCTTTTGTACTGGCTGTGTTGACATTGATCTTCCGAATGTTCTCCGGATCGATCTGAATGTACTTTTCCCAAACAGCGATCTTCTCCGGAGTTGCCTGCCAAACCTCACTCAATTGACTCAACGAATAGAATCCGCCGAAATTGTCCCTGGCACGAATGATTTGTTTTGCATCGAACATCGCGATATCCTGGGCCTGCAAAAGGTCATCCAAACTTGCCCGGTTTATTGCCACATGGACCAGCTTCTGTTCCATTTTGTATTCGGTGGGGAAATCCAGGTTTTTTGTTCTTTCCGGATAAACAGCCGAATCTTTGATTAGCAGATACAATTCTTCCGGGATCACAAAAATCCGTTTTAACTCTTCATTCGAATAAATCTTTCGTGAAGTATATTTGAGCACGACCGCACTTTGCTTTTCCGAAAGACCAAGCGCCATCCATTGTTCCAGGGTATAGTCATTCGGGTTAAAGCGGTACAAGGGTCTTGAATACTTTTTCTTATTCCAGCCTTTATGATAAGTGAAACCGGATTCCCTGTTTAATTTTTCGGTAACCTGTTTTTCAGCGATTGACCATTGCTCTAATTTTATTTCAGGTTTTGACCGGAAGTACTGAACCAGGTCGGGAGCTACAAAAATAACGAGCAGCAATCCTGTAAACAGAAAAATTCCTCGTTTAGTAGATTTTGAATAGTGGGTCATTTTTTTGTTCTTAGTGGTAGTAAGATAATTCTTTTTTCAGAATTGGAATTGTTTCCTGAATATCCATTGGATGATAATCGAGTAATTTTTCTGCTTTCGACAAATCAAAACCGGTTTTGGGCGGACGTTTAGCAGCCTGGTTCAGTGTGGATGAAGAGATTGTTTCTATGTTTAGGTTTGTCAATCCGAGAGCGGCTCCTACTTCTTCAACTATCTTGTTAACGGGTCTTGAAACCGGTCCGGAAAGGTGAAAAACTCCGGTTTGCTTTCTTCGAATAATTTCCACACAGCCGTATGCCAGATCGTCTGCCCAGGTTGGGGCGCGAAACTGATCATCGACCAATTTCATGACTTCTCCTTTTGGAAGCGCCTCCAAAGCCCAAAGAATCATATTGGAACGGGACAAGCCAAAACCTGTTCCATACACAATAATCGTCCGGGCAATGGACCAATTTTTATAATTATCGGTATCATTTAGTAAAGCCTGCTCCGCATCCACTTTCGATTTTGCGTAAACACTTAATGGGTTCACGGTATCTTCTTCTTTGTAAGGTCCATTTTCTCCGTCAAACACAAAGTCAGTTGAAAGCAACTCGAAATGGGCATCAATGTTCTTTGCCGCTTCATAGAGAACCTGGGAAGCTACCACATTTACCTGATGGCATTCTTCAGGATTGGACTCACAATAATCTACATTCGTTAATGCTGCTGTATGAATAATTGCTGTTGGTATTTGCTCTGCCACCAGTTTCTTCACCTCCTCTGATTGCTGCAGGTCCAGAGGAATGTAGTTCTCCTCCGGGCAATCCGGATTTCGGTTGATTCCCTTCGAGGTTGCGATAAATGGAATGGAGTGCTTTAAACAGCGCTTGACAATTTTTTGCCCCAATAAACCATTTGAGCCGGTGATGAGTATTTTCATGAAAGTCAATTCTTATAATTCCCAGATAGATGCACGTTTTGACCGTTTAAAGCCAAAATAATGTTTGTGCTCTAAAATCCAGGCCATAATGAGATAAGGAATCAGAGGAGAACCCAAACCAATACAGGTGGCATAGATAAAACCCAAACGCACTTTATTTGTTTGAATCCCCAATTTGGTTGCCCACCAGGAACACACTCCGAAAGAGCGCATCTCAAAGAAAAAGGCTATTTTTTGCAGGGTTCTTTTCATCTGTTTTATTCCTCTTTCAAAGGTACGTATTTCTTTTAAAAGTTAAAAGGGAGAAGTCAAAAGTGGAAAATGAATGAATTAAACCAAACTACTTTTACCTTTTACCTTTTACCTTAAAATAGCATTCCCGATCCGGCACTTCAAACATCCTTTTTTCAGGCAAAATTCATTCGTGAGTTCAATTAAGCCTTGTGATTCCAAAGCGTTAGCAGGAATAATCCCAGCTTTTCTCCAGGCATTGATCTTCTCATTTTTTTCTGCCGGAATCAAATCCAGGATTTCAAATGCTTTAATCCGGTAAGAATCATCACTCAACCGATGAGACAACCACCAAAGAAATGGCACAACACTATTGACAATAATGGTGTTCGCTGCAGCCAGACTGATGGTGGATGCGGATTTTTTTTCTTTCCCGAAATCAAAATGTACTCTCCAATATTCGTGTGCCGGTTTCATTAATTGGATTTGCAGCATGGAAAGCAGCTCCTTTGCCGGTAAGTACCAACTATCCGAGTCCCAATTCATTTCATGGACAAACGTAGCAAACTGTGCCAGGCGCTGGGTTGGAAAACCACCGGGCCTGCAGCCTTTGAACTTCCAGGAATACACGTTTCTTGATTCCAACCTGAGTTTGTAACGCTGAAAATCCCATTCTTTTTTCAACTCCTCGTGATAGGCAATTTCAGTGCGCTCTTCCAAAAACCCACCAACTCCAAAAGCAATGGCCATTTTTTGCTTTTGAGTTGCTTTGATGAACTTGTCAAAAGGAATCCCAACGGCCAATTCCTGGAAGGGAAGCTGGTTCACTTTCATTCCAAAAGCTTTCGAGATAGCACGAAACAACACCTCTTTGAAAGACATCTTTCCTTCCTGGTACAACGCTTCCAATTCCATCATTTTTCGATCCATACGCTGGAAGAATGCCCCTTCGATTTGATTCAGCACCAATACTTTTGGTATATCCTCTAAAAAGGATTCGCACAAAATGGGTTCCGTTCTCTTATAATAAGCGGAAAACCAGTTGAAATGATCCCAATCGATCACCGGCTTCAGTTCTACTGTTGGAATAGGAAAACCCTCCACAAAGATCAGTTGGTCGTGTTCATAAACTACGTGAAGAATGACATTGGAATAGGCTTTGTCAAATTGATGTCTGTGTAAATTCCAGTCAGAGGATTTGACATGCATTTCAATGTTTCCGGAATGTTTTAATCCATCCAGCAGGATTTGTCCGTTGAAAAAGTCCGGACCGGAATCCATATTGTGAATTCCAACATGAAGAATTTCAATCTTTTTCCCGTCAATGGTGTGCAGGTTATTTAGTGGAAGGCGCTTATTCTTCCATAGAAAATGCAGGTAATTTTCATTCATTTCTCATCATTTTCCAATTTAATTTAAGAAAAAAGATGAGTTGAAACAAGCAGTAAATGAAGAAAATGCCAACCAATTCACCATCGAGGATCGGAGAGCAGATTGGGAGGAAAGTTAGCTGTATTCAGGAAATAAACCGGTCAATCCCGCTTCACTGGCATCACAAACTCCGCGTTCGGTGATCAGAGCAGTAACTAATCGAGCAGGTGTGACATCAAATCCGTAATTGCTTGCCTGAGTGGTTTCCGGACAAATCAACACCTCATCCAATTGGCCCGATACCTTGCTTTTTCCGACCACATATCGCACTTCATTCTGATCGCGCTGTTCGATCGGAATTTCTTTCAAACCATCACGGATACTCATATCCAAAGTGGTTGAAGGAAGCGCTACATAAAATGGGATTTGGTTATCATGAGCCGCCAATGCCTTCAGGTAAGTCCCGATCTTATTCGCAACATCTCCCTGCCGGGTTGTTCGGTCTGTTCCAACGATACACATATCTACCATTCCGTGCTGCATCAAATGTCCGCCCTGGTTATCCACGATCAATGTATGTGGAACATCGTGTCTTGTAAGCTCGTAACAGGTAAGGTTTGCACCTTGCAGGCGCGGACGTGTTTCATCTACCCAAACGTGTACTTTGATTCCTTTTTGAACAGCCTGGTAAATCGGTGACGTAATGGTTCCCCATTCGATGCAGCCAAGCATTCCTGCGTTACAATGTGTCAGGATATGGACTGTTTCCCCGTTCTTTTTCTTTGAAATAGCTTCTATCAAAGGTAAACCATGAACACCGATCATCCGGCAGGTTTCCACATCATCTTCTACGATTTGAGCCGCTTCTTCCCATGCAGTTTGAACCGGATCAACGGCAGTTGCCAATTTCGCCTTCATGCGGTCAAGGGCCCAAAACAAATTCACTGCAGTTGGCCGTGAGAGACGTAAATCTGCGAATGCTTCCTCCAGGTCTGCCCCTTCCCTGGCTGCCAGGTAAATTCCATAGGCTGCTGTTGCACCGATTAGAGGCGCTCCGCGAACAACCATGTCTTTGATTGCACGTTCCGCATCTTTGTAAGAGACCAGTTTTTCAACAACCCATTCATGTGGTAATTTGCGTTGATCGATTACTTCTACGTACTGGTCTTCGGTTGTCCAAATGGTTCTGAATGCACTCATGATAAAATTTTCTGCTGCAAAATTAATCATTGTTGTCCGATTAAATTCACAACATCTTCGAACAACCAAAACGGAAGCCTTTTACTTTCATAGGTCTATTTATTAGGACGGGTAACGATTCCAACTGAATAATTCAATCTCACTGCCGTGTAATTGGGGGATTTTATCCGCGGCCTCAGATTAGAAAAGAGGTAAATAATCCTTTTCCGAAAATCTAAACCTCCAGCCTTTCATTTTCATCACACGAAAAATAAAGATTATAACAACTGAAAATTATTTTTCTGATAACAATGAAAATTGATCTATTTGAGGCAAAACAGCGAAGATTTATCACCAATCAGATTACAACTCCAAAATCCGAAGTCTGCCTTATTCAAAAATGATCTCATCAAATGAAGTGACGGAATTTTTCCACGAAGGGACCATTCCATCCCTTGCCAGTTGAAGGGTTTGAAACCCGCTGGATTCTGCTGCTTCCAATTCTTCTGCAATATCACTCAGGAAAAGGATTTCCCCGGGATTAATCTGAAGTTCTTCTGCAATTTTCGCATAAGTTCCGGCTTCTCTTTTTCCACCCGTGTTTGTGTCGAAATAAGATGAAAAATACGGCGTCAGGTCTCCTGCAATGCTATAACCGAAAATCAATTTTTGTGCAGCAACGGAACCGGAAGAAAACACTCCCAGATCAATTCCCTGCTCTTTCCAGTTTTTCAAATTGGCGGCTACTTCCGGGTAAACATGTCCTTTCAGTTCTCCGTCACGATAACCGCTGTCCCACAGCACTCCCTGTAACGTTTTGAGCGGTGTGATTTTGCGGTCTTCCAAACTCCATCGGACCAATTTATCGATGATCTCCTGGTCTGTAACCAGCGTTTCACCATCTTCGGATTGGGCCAGCTGAATGGTTTCATCAAAAGATTCTTTCACTACCAGCCGGTCTTTCAGAGCCAAAAGATCTGAAATATTATTCCGGAAATAAGGAAACAGCTCATCTGCAACGAAAGAAATGGAAGAAGTAGTTCCTTCAATGTCTGTCAAAATAAATGTCGGACGGGAAATAGTCATGGTTCAAAATTACGAAGTAAATACAAGAAATTATTATTCCACTTCCTCCTGATAAGCTGTTACAGGAAGCGGTACGGATTTATATTTCACATCAATATAGGACCAGATAAAGTTGCAGATAAACATCCACACCAGGCAAATGGTTCCGAACGACTTAAAGTCGCTAACCACCCCATCAACAATAATTGCCAGGGTTGATCCTATTAAATAGGTGTTGAATTTCAGTTTTGTGTTCTTAACAAAGGGCAAAAAAATGTTCCAGTCATTTATTCCGTGCACATTTAATTTTCGGAGTTCCTTCCGAAAACCCAGGAATTCAGCTACTAAAATAACGCCTGAAATTAAAATGACATTCGTCCATTCACCATCCCATTTTTCCACGAATTGCTCGAAATCTTCCACTTTTAAAACCCGGTAGAAAAAAGCCGCGATAATGGCTCCTGAAATGGTGAGCGCCATGGCCAGTGCAAAGGTGAACAGGAACACATTGGCGACAAAAACCAAAATCTGCCAAATAACCATCAGGGGCTGAGCCAAATCTTCGTGTTTCAGCGTTCCTTTTAGCGAAGCAAGTATGGTATTTTTATAGGTCAATTCGCACAAGGACAAGTAATGATTGAAGAACAGGCTAAAGAACGAAATGTTCAAAAACAAAATGGTCTGACCGATATCCCATGACCAGAAAAAATAACCGATCAGGGTGACAACAATCCAAATACCATTGAAGACGAGGGAATAATAATCTCTAAGCAGGCTCATTGTCTTGCTACCCGGAAATTGTCAAATCGCTGCTCCAATTTCGATTCCGTATAATGAGGAACCCATCCGCTCATGTCAATAAAAATGCGGATCGCTTTCACAAAAGGGTTCGTTGCTCCTGCATCAAACCAATGTTTGGTACCTTCCGGAACAGAAATCAAATCTCCCTGCTCGCATAGCAGATTAAACACCGGTTCATTTTCCAGGTTGAACCAAAACAACCCTTCTCCATCCACGAAAAAACGGATCTCATCTTCCGAATGCGTGTGTTCCGCCAAAAATTTTGCACGAATGGCCTCGTAATTTTCTGTCAGCTTATTGATCGTGATCACATCTGCGGTTTGATACCCCCCGGATTCCATAAAAGGCTTTAAACTGGATTCATATGCTTTCAGGATCTCTTCCTGGTTTGCACTGTCCTCAAAAACCACATCTGCCTGCCATTGATCAAAAAAGATCCCGCGGGCATTCATAAATTCACGGATTTTCTGCGGATCCCGCTCCGTTACATTCAAATCCGGTATAGATAATACTGCCATAGAACAAAGTTAGGTAATTACGAATTACGAATGCTTAATTGCGAATTGAAAAATTCAATCTCTGGCAATGATTTTGGTAAGCCCGTCTGCAAAAAATGCCTTTAACGAATTTGGTGTTACCTTTGTATCCGGCAAGTTGGGAATTTTACTTCGAACACTCTTGTAAAGCGCTTTTCAAACAGTCCATTTTAAGAATTTTGTTTTTAATTTTTATACCGGTGTTTTTTAAACTTAAACTCTCGTTCGTTCTCTTTCTACTTGCAGCTTTTTGCAGCACCGAAAGTATGGCTCAAAAAAAGGAGTTCTTTGCTGTTCGTTATTTCAAGCGGATCTTTTTTGATACGATGCCGAAAGAACGATCTCAATTCCTGGCTTACCCAACTGTAGCTTATTCTCCTGAAACCAGCCTGGAACTGGGTGTGAGCGCCTTGTATGTGCGTTATGCAAAAGGAGATACGAACAACCGCCTGAGTGAAATAAACGGGTTTGCTTTCTATACTTTACAAAATCAATTCGGGGGAATTATTGAGCATGCGATCTATTCGGATAAGAACACCTGGTTTTTTTTGGGTAAAATGAAATTCCAGAGTTTCCCTTTAACTTTTTACGGAATTGGTGCTTCCGCTCCGAATGTGAAGCTTTCCAAAGTAGAGGCCTTTCAATTTCAACTCAAGGAACGAGTCCTGCACAAACTGCATGGGAATTTTTACGGTGGAGTAGAATTTGACCTGCAGCATTTGGGAAGAGTACGTTTTAATGATTACGACACCTCCAACTATTATGAAAAACCACTGGGCCATGAGGGCTCTACGAACCTGGGATTGGGTTTGGGAATTTTGTATGACAACCGGCACAATGTATTGAATGTGCGCCATGGATTTTTCTCCGAATTGGCGTTCTTGTATTACGGTCCTCAATTTGGAAGCAAATACGAATTTTCCTCGGTTCTCACCGATATCCGCTGGTTTCATCCGATCAGGAAACGAAATGTCATTGCTCTTCATGGTGTCGGACAATTCAGCTTTGGAAATCCACCTTTTAATCAACTAGCTCTGCTGGGTGGTGAAAGCATTATGCGCGGTTATTATCTGGGACGGTTCCGCGACCGCAATTTAATTGCCGCTCAGGTAGAATACCGGATGCTTCCATTTAGTTTCGCTAAGCGCTGGGGAGCTTCTGTTTTTGCCGGAACAGGCTTTGTTTACAACACCTTTACTTCTGTGGAATCCAACCATTTACTGGTGGCAGGTGGAGCCGGAATACGCTTTTTATTGTTCCGTAAAAAGGATGTTTGGGTTCGGCTCGATGTAGCTTTTACCAAAGAAGGACAGGGAGTTTATATTTTCATCGGGGAAGCTTTCTAGGGTCCGGTTGCACGCATATTTCACAATTAAACCCAAACTATCCTAAAAAACGATAAAAACACCCGGGCTCTGTTATCGGATTTCTTTTCTTTAATAAACCAAATTATAAAAGAAAAGTTATGAAAGTAGTTAACAAATCCATTCTAATGGGCATACTCGCCGTTGGAATGCTGGCAGTGTCCTCTTGCAAGCCCGTTTATAAATGTGGTGACCCTATTCCGGAGAAAAAGAAAGGTGGAAAACGGCTTCAGGCAGTAATTTCAGAACGTGATTCCTTGTGTACTTCCCTCGCTGACCAGCAATCGGTTAACGAGCGACTTGCAGCGGATAACAAAAACCTTCAGATGAAACTTTCCGGGCAGGAAAACATCAATGAAAATCAGTCAGCGCAGTTGAGCCAAAAAGACCGGGACATTCAAAACAAAAACAAAGATCTCCAGGAAAAAGAGCGTATGCTACGTGAAATGCAGGCAATCATTGCCCGCCAGGATGAACTAACAAAAAAGCTGAACCAGACTTTACGCGATGCATTGGTTGGATTTAACTCGGATGAATTGACGATGGAAATTCGCGACGGTAAAGTGTACGTTTCCATGTCAGACAAACTGCTTTTCAAATCCGGATCCAATGCGGTGGAACCCAAAGGAGTGGAAGCATTGAAAGTACTGGCAGATGTATTGAACAAAAACCCGGACATCCAGATCCTGGTGGAAGGCCACACGGATAATGTTCCGATCAAAACAGCTGTTTATAAAGACAATTGGGATTTAAGTGTTGCCCGCGCCACTTCAATCACCCGTATGATGAATGAAAAGTACGGTGTTGCTGCAACGCGTATGACTGCTTCGGGTCGTGGTGAATATTTCCCGAAAGCACCTAACGAAACAGCAGAAGGAAAAGCAAAAAACCGGCGAACAGAGATCATTCTCTCTCCGAAACTGGATGAGATTATGAATTTGCTGCAAAGTTCCGGTAAATAGACAATCAATTTATTGTAATAATGCCAGTAGGCACACAATTAAAATATGTAGGCACGCGAAGCATCGCGTGCCTACATATTTTAAACGTCCTTCTCTTCCAACCTTCCGTCAGCATGCAATGCAAAACGACTTTTATTCCGGTCGTGAACCTGGTCATAACGGGCCCATGGCCAGCCTCCGAATTGGGTTTGGTGGTAATCATCAAAGGCCTGTTTAATCTCTTCTTTGGTATTCATCACGAACGGACCGTATTGCATAACCTGCTCATTGATCGGTTTACCTTGCAATAAGAACAAACTCACCGGTTTATCGTGTGCTTTCAATTCGGTTTCAACCGACGGATCCATAAAAAATCCGGAATACGATTCAAACTCCTGTTCATTGATCGACAAGGCATCTCCTTCATAGAAAAACAAACTTCTGTTCACTTCCACAGGCGAGAGCGGCAAGGTTACTTTTGCGTGCGGCTCCATTTTGATGTTTACGATCAGCACCTCATTCTCTTTCGGAAAAGCCCACGAGTCAGGAGGTGCATTTACTCCACGGTTTTCTCCCCAGCTGCCGGAAATCAATTCCACCAGCACTTTGTCCTCATCAAACTTTAAATTCGGAATACTTTCCCGCCACAACATTTTGAAATGCGGTTCCACCATTTTATCCTTTTTGGGAAGATTGAGCCAAACCTGGAATAATTCCAAGGGGTTTTCTTCCGATTGAGACATCAAAGGGAACATTTCCGAATGCTGAACCCCTTTTCCGGCCGTCATCCATTGCACATCTCCGTTTCCGTAGCGGCCTGCTGCTCCCAATGAATCAGCGTGATCAACCAAACCGCGTCTAACTACCGTAATCGTTTCAAATCCTCTGTGCGGATGTCCCGGGAAACCGGGAACTTTCTTGCCATGGTACATTCGAAAACCGTCTTTGATAATAAAATCATCTCCCATGTGCCGGCCTTTAAAATATTCCGCGTCGGGACCCATTTGTTCGTTGCCTTTAGGAAACTGATCTTCGTGATGTACACAAAACAGGAACGGATCCTGTGTTTCCCATTGAAAACCTAAGGGAAAGGAGCGTTTGATCGGATTGCTATTCTTTTCCGGTAGTGATTCAGATTCTCTTTTACCACTTGTAAGCCAGGGCAATGCAAACAATGCCGCCGAAGCAGTTGAAAAGCGCTGAACAAAATTTCTACGTGTGACTTCTTTACTCATGGAATGAATTTATTTACCCGGGTACTAATTTAAAGGAAAGAGTTATCAATTGCAAAATTTGTTTTGGTAAAAAGGGTTAAAGGAATTCTATCGGAAGATTTTCGCATATTTATATAAGCGAAATAAATCAAGCGAATGAACTGGGAATTACAGAATAATGAAACGAATGAAGGCATTTGATCTGGAGATAATTAATTACACCGAATGAATTTTTTTAGACGAGACAAATTGAAATTATAACGAAACCCATGAACTACCACAACAAAAAATTCCGGCCGGTAAGTAATACCGAAAACGGTGAAACATCCGAAGCAACCCTTTTTCATTACCAGCAAGAAGGAGCAATTTTGACCTGCACCTATTCAGGCGGGCAGATTGTAAGCGGACAACTCATCGGCTTGGTAGACAAGGACGGGAAGATTGATATGCGTTATCAGCAGGTGAACAGTAAAGGCGAATTGATGACCGGAATCTGTCACTCGACTCCGGAAATCTTAACTGATGGAAGAATCCGTCTGCACGAAACCTGGCAGTGGACTTCGGGAGATTGTTCGAAAGGAAATTCGGTGTTGGAAGAAATCAATTAAATCAAAATTGATATCTTTGATACTATCAAATGATAGTATCATATGCATCCGCCATACGAAATAACTCCAACTATTTTAATGCTGGTTAGTTCCATTTCAGAGAAATTGGGGCGAATCAATGCGAAATACCTGGACAAACCTTCTCCGAAACTTCGAAAGGAAAATCGTATAAAAACCATTCATTCTTCATTGAGTATTGAGGGGAATACGCTATCAGCAGAACAGATAACCGCTTTATTGGAGAAAAAACCAGTGATTGGTCCTCAAAAAGATATTACGGAAGTTCTCAATGCTATCAAGGTTTACGAACAAATCAACTTACTTGATCCTTACACTTCTAAATCATTTCTTCATGCACACAAACTCTTATTGGACGGATTGATACCAACTGTCGGAGAATATCGAAAAAGCGGAGTAGGAATTGTTGCGGGTGAAAAAATTACTCATCTGGCGCCTCCAGCTGCGAATGTTCGGCATTTGATGACTGATTTGTTCAACTACTTAAAAAATGAAAAAGAATTAACACTCATCAAAAGCTGTGTCTTTCATTACGAAATGGAATTCATTCATCCTTTTTTAGATGGGAACGGCAGAATGGGAAGGTTGTGGCAAACACTCATTTTAATGAAGGAATACCCTGTTTTCGAATTTATTCCTTTTGAGAATTTGATTCATCAAACCCAAACACGTTATTACGAGGCACTTTCGAAAAGTGATAAACTGGGAAAATCTACGCCTTTCATCGAATATATGCTGGAAGTAATTGATGTTTCCTTAAACGGTTTGCTAAATATCATCGGAAACACCATGACGACCGAAGACCGATTGAAATACTTTTCTGAAATAACAGACAAGTCATTCACACGGAAGGATTACATGCTGGTATTTAAAGAAATTTCCACAGCAACAGCGAGCCGGGATTTAAAAACAGGAGTGGAATTGAATTTTTTCGAGAAAAGTGGGGATAAGAAGAAGACTGTTTATACTTTCGCAAAAAGATCCTAATCTATAATTACCATCATGGAGCAAACTGAAATCACTCTAAAAGTCGACATTCACGATCTGAAGGACATTTACTTTGGCAATCGGGAGCACGTTTATTTCTTCGGACCGAAAACAAAGGCCGAATCGCTTGGGTTGGTTTGTGCCCTCGTACTATGTCCCATAATCTTATTACATGGCATCACTACAAAATTAGGTTTTAGTTATGCCTTTTCCATCATCGGTTTTTTTAGTGCAATCATTGCCTTTTGGTCAGCCGCACGACCAATTATTCAATGGAAAAAATCAGTAAATACTTTTTTGGAAAGCGCTAAACTTACCCAACGTTTGAAAGTCATCTACAACGATGAATTCATTCATCACATCCAGGATGAAACGGAAACAAAATTGAATTGGTCAGTCATCGAACGGGCAACCATCACCGACCGTTTTATAGAACTTCACGCGAGCACGACGATTTTTCTGCCCAAAAGTTCCATGACATTAAATGAATACCGGATTTTGTCAGATAAAATCATGGAAAAAGTGCAGGAAGTTCAGAAAATTTAAGACCTGGTTTTACGAACGTTTTTTTCGGGAAAAATTCAAAAGGGCAGAAAGTACTGAAATTCCAGCCAAAACGGCTGAAGTCGCGAACCCAATTTCAAAAATCGGGATTTCTTTTTCCTGGCAGGTTCCCTCATCCAGGGGAAATCCAAAAAAGAAATAGAATAGAAATCCCCAGAAAAAACCACAGATAGCAACCAGGTAGGAAAAATTACTTCCGGACCTGAATTGCCTAATCAAGATGATCAACTGCAGAAGAATCAGCAATAAGTTAAATCCAATAATAAAAAGGCTCCAATTCATCCTATTCCTTCACCAACTTCCTGATTGCAACGGAAGACCCGGATCGAATAACGACTACATACATTCCTTTTGGATAAGTCGTTAAATCGATTTGATTTGCATTCTCCACAAAAACAATGCGTTGTCCGTTTGCTGCTGAGACTTCGATGGAGAACTCTCCTGGTAAGTTTCCTGAAACCTCAAAAATTCCATTTCCCGGGTTCGGGCTGATCTGAATGTCCAGTTGATCGTTCTCATCCATTCCTGCCGTATTGGAAGCAAGGCGCAAGATCGTTCCGTTCAATCCGCAGCTGTAACCAATTCCATTGCCCGGAAAACAAACCCCTAACTGACGGGAAGAGGAAGAAGCTACCGTTGTCCAGGAAGCTCCCTGACCGGTTGTTTTTAGGATTACACTTGTATTTCCCGAAAAACTTCCGCCAACAGCGTACCCAACCGAATGATCCGGGAAGAATCCCAATCCGTTTAAAACCGACCCTGTAAAATCATCTGAGGTCCAAACACCACCGGCATTGGTTGTCCGCAAAATAATCGCTTCGTTTGAAGCAGTAATTCCTCCGGTTACAATACCCGTATTGGCATCTGTAAAATAAATATCGGTCAATGAATGCGCATTGGTACCGCTGCTTAGAAAGTTCCAGCCTTGCCCGGCATTGATCGTTTTCAGGATCGTTCCACCGTCCCCGACTGCGTAACCAATGAGTTCAGTTACAAAAAAGATCTTATTTAATTTAAACGAGATCCCGGTATTGGTTGCGGTCCATGCGTTCCCGGAATTCGCAGAAACCAAAATGGTCCCGTTCGTCCCCGTAACATAAACATTCAGGCCATTGACAAAAATCCCGGTCAGGTCGTTTGTTGTTCCTGAATTCACTGTCGACCAGCTCGCACCCGCGTTGGTGGTTTTGATAATCGTTCCGGTTTTACCAACAGCTATGTATGTGGATCCGCTTAGGAATGCGATTCCTGTTAGATCGTACATCACCCCGGAATTAGAAGCAGTCCAGGTTAAACCTGCATCAACCGTTTTTCGAATGACTCCTGAATTACCTACCACCATTCCAATTGAAGAAGTGGAAAAATCAATCCCGTTCAATTGGGAAGTAACACCGCTGTTTTGAGGAGAGAATATTTGTCCGGTAGCGATTAAACGGGTCAATAAAATGGATAGCGTTAAAAATAATTTCATGAGAGCTGTTGTTTTGGTCAATTTTTCCCGTTTTCGGTTAATTCATATTAAAAATATCAATAACCACTTACAGGACACTTGTCTGGTTAGTAAATCAATTGGAAAATTTCCAATCTACTTCAAACAAGTATTCTGCTGTTTCCAGGTGGCGTTTGGCTTCAAAGAGGTTTCTTCCCCAGGCATACGTTCCGTGTTGGCGCATAATAAATGCCGGGACTGTTAAACGGTTCTTTTCCTTTTCCAGCACTTTGGTGAAAGCCGGCATATCCTGTGTATTATCGAAAACTGGGATCTGAACAGTTGTTTCATGTGTTTTTATTCCTTCAAATCCTTTTAAAACCTCATAACCGCTCAATTCGACCGCCTGTTGATTCTTCATGGATTGCAGCACAGAATACACCGAGTGACTGTGAACAATGCACATCATTTCAGGGAATAACTGGTACAATTTACAATGAATCAATGTTTCTGCTGAGGGACGGATTCCTGTATATGCGGGTAAAGCCTGACCCAGCATATCCACTTCCATAAAATCGGCAGCAGAGAAAACCGATTTATCGATCCCGGACCTGGACACAATGATCACATCGGGATTTTCCGGTAATCTGAACGAATAGTTTGTAGAAGTTGCCGGCGACCAGCCTTTCTGGTGGTAAGCCCGAATCACATCGGCCAATTCTTTTTTCATCTGCTCCATTCTAATCGTTTTGTGTATGCATACGATCCCGCAATTCTTTGGACGTCATCGTACTTCCATCGTGGCTCCATCCCGGTGGTTTGGTAATATACAGCCATTTATTCTTCAATCCTTTTGTTTTGCGGACGTCTTTGTAGATGGAAATCCATTCGTGGAAGATCACATTCGCCGGGTTTTGGCTGATTTGTTTTTCATACAGGCCGTATTGAATGGGTAGTCCATCAATTTCCGACTGGAAAGTCCCGAACAATTTATCCCAAATGATGAGGATCATTCCCATATTCTTATCCAGGTATTCCACATTGGAAGCATGGTGAACCCGGTGATGTGAAGGAGTTACCAAAACATATTCCAAAACACCCATTTTTTTGACTGCTTTGGTATGTACCAAAATCCCGTAAGTTTGGGTAATCGAGTACATGATGAAAACATCAAAAGGCTCGAATCCTAAAAACGCCAAAGGAATAAACCAAATGAACCGGTAAACAGGCTGAAATACGGAAGACCGGAAACCGGTCGTGAAATTAAACCGTTCGGAAGAGTGATGTGTGACATGAATGGCCCAAAAGAAACGGACCATGTGGTCGATCCGGTGGATCCAGTAAAAGATAAAATCCTCTGCAAAGAAGAGCAATGTCCAGTAAAGCCAGGAATGTGCATCCCAATTGATCAATCGGTAGTTAAAAAAGAACAGGAGCACAAACAGGGTGATTCCGCGCATCAGTACGTCGATTCCCATATTGGAAATCATCAGGTACAGATTCTGAATGGTATCCCCTACGGTATATAGTTTTCGATTGTGCCAATTACTCAGAACAATTTCACCCAGTATCAGCAGCACATAAATCGGTGTACTGATAAAAATGATAAGTTTTTCAACGTAATCAACCATGGAAAATCCGTTTTAGAAATTCTTTGCTGTCAAAATATGGGCCATTTCTCCCTGCAGCTTCTGTGCTTCTTTTCTGGCTTCAGTGGCAAAATCCACTGTTCCCGATGCGTAAATAATGGATCTGGATGCATTCACCAACAAGCCGCAATCATCATTCCAGCCATATTTAGAAACATCCTCCAGGCTTCCTCCCTGTGCACCGACTCCCGGAACCAGGAAAAAATGATTGGGAACCAGTTTGCGGACTTCGGCAATCCCTTCTGCCCGAGTTGCTCCAACAACGTACATCAGGTTGTTTTCAGAACCCCATTTAGAGCTTTTCTTCAATACTTTTTTATACAATTCTTCACCGGAAGCATCCGTTGTGAACTGGAAATCCAATGCACCTTTATTCGAAGTGAGTGCTAATAAGATCACCCATTTGTCCTTGAATTCCTGGAAAGGCGTAACCGAATCTTCTCCCATATAAGGAGCCACCGTTACGGCATCACAATTCAAATATTCAAAGAAGGTTTTTGCATAGTAAGTCGATGTATTTCCAATGTCTCCGCGCTTGGCATCGGCAATGGTCATACAATGAGACGGAATATAATCGATCGTCTTTTTAAGCGATTCCCAGCCTTTCGGCCCCAAGGCTTCATAGAATGCAACATTGGGTTTGTATGCTACACACAAATCCTTGGTAGCATCGATAATCGCTTTATTGAATTCAAAAACAGGATCTTCCGTCTGTAATAAATGAACAGGGATTTTCTCCAGGTCGGTATCCAAACCAACACATAAAAACGATCTTTTTTCGCGAATCTGCTGAATCAATTCCTGTCTTGTCATTTCTTCATTTTAAGCCCGCAAAGATAAGCCAAATAGAACTAAAAACAAATCATTGTTACTGACCTACCACAATTGTACGTGAATCGAAAGTTCTTGCGGAGAAATACCCCAAACATCCGCCATTCAGATTGGAAATCGGATTTGCCGGAGTGGCACTGCTGGAGGAGTTTATACCCAACTGTTTGAAATAAGTATGAACCGGTTTATCTATACAAAATAAATCTACCCGAACACTATCTCCCACTTCCAATTCAGAGACAAACAATGGCTCCACAACTAAGTTTCCATCTGTGAATTGATCGTCCTGAATGAAAATACTTTTGTCGCGTTCTCCGTTTACATAGACATGGAACTGGTAATGGTTCGCTATGCCCTGTTGATCAAAATGAGAAGGCACCAAGGAAATCAGTGTATCCGGACCAAATGGATAAAATTCCACGTATAAATCCTGGAGTGGCTGATAAGCTGTCATCGTACTGCTTCCCGAATAGGAGTTTCCGTCAACAAGAGCCGTCAAAGTATACGTTCGTCCTTCCACTCCCGGATAATTGATTGCTTCATACCAGCCGTTTCCGACTGCTGTGAAACTTACTGCATTTCCCAAATTATCAATAACCGTAACACTCGCATTGTCCACTGCCGGAGGAGCCGTACTTTCATCAAAATTCTGGGTTCTTGTAATTCGCACGCGCTGAACCGTGTCGCCTCTTAAAATAAATCCTTCAATGACTACTTTCTGATCGGTGTCGTTGAGATCTACATCTATGACCTTCTCACAACTTGCAAAACCCAAAAGAAGAGCAAAGGAAACCAGGACTGTAATTATTAATTTCATCTTTGTTGCATTTAATTTGTTCCATCCACTTAAGTGAATCTTTCTATTCTTTAATTTTCTCAATCCACTTCCGTGGATTCATATCGATCAGCCGCGGCTGATCTCTTATTTAAATTTAAAATTGTAAGTAATTGCAGGAACTATCCGGAACAAAGTTGTTTGAACGGCTTCCGTTTTGGTGGGATCGTCTTTATTTTCCCTGAACGTAATCGAATAGGCATTTTCACGAGCATATGCATTGTAGATCGAGAAATTCCAGCTGCTTTCAAATTTCTTGGTGTTCTTGCGCAGCCAGGTTACACCCAAATCCAAACGGTGATAGTTTGGCATGCGGTAACCGTTGCGCTGTGTATAAATAAAATAAGTCTGACCATCCAACTGGTATTTCCCGGAAGGAAAAGTCACGGCATTTCCGGTATAGAAAACAAACAATGCCGAGATCGACCATTTGGGTGTAATGTCGTAAATTCCTACAACAGACAGATCGTGTGTTCTGTCTTGCTTTGCCAAATACCATTTCCCGTCATTGATCCCGTCAATTCTGCGTTCTGTGCGTGAAAGCGTATACCCGATCCAACCGGTAAATTTCCCTGATTTTTTCTTCAACATGATCTCCAAACCATACGCACGACCGATTCCCGAAAGCAATTCTCCTTCCAGACGTTCATTTGCCTGTTCATTTGCCCCGTTTTTATAGTCCAGTTGATTCTGCATCCATTTGTAGTAAATCTCGGTGCTCAGTTCCAGTTTATTGTCGAGAAAGTTTTTGAACCAGCCCAGAGCCACCTGGTCTGAAATTTCAGGTTTGATATTCAGGCTCGAAGAAAGCCATACATCCGTTGGTGATCCGGAAGTAGAATTGGATACCTGGTGGATATTTTGTGTGTTCCTGGAATACGCCGCTTTGATCGACTGTCCTTTGAGGTATTGCCAGCTAAAAGAAAGTCTCGGTTCCACAAAGAAATAAGACTTTAGCAGCTTACCTTTCGACCAGGTATTGGTTGTTGCAACAGATCCGTCCGGATTATAGGTATACATTTCATCCCCGCTTGCAAGTGCTATTAAATTGGAACCGCGCAAACCATAACTCATGGTAAAATTCTCCGTGATCGTATAATCATTCGTGATGTATACCGCATTTTCAATCGAATTTGTTGGCTTCAAACGTTTGACATTGATCCCAGACCCTTCATTCGCATCAATTTGTCCGGGAGTAATTCCGTGATTAATGACATTCAAACCTAATTTCAACTTATTGCGGTTATTGGGAAACCATTGAAACTCCTGTTTCAGATTAAAGTCCTGGATTTGCGAAGTAATATCAAATTTCACATCTCCCCCGGAAATAGAGATCTTATAATCGTATTTACTATAGATAAAAGACGTGTTTGAAAACCATTTTTCGTTCATGATATGGTTCCAGCGAAGTGTTCCTGTTGCATTTCCCCAATTAATCCCGAATACATCCCCCAATCCGAGTTTATCTCTTCCAAAATACCCGGACACAAATAAACGGTCTTTCTTCCCGATACGGTAATTTACTTTCGCATTCAAATCGTAGAAGAATAGTTTGTTGTCTTTGAATCGATCGGATAATTTCAGGAACAAATCGGCATAAGTCCTTCTTCCGGAAACCAAGAAAGATGCTTTGTCTTTTGCAATAGGGCCTTCTATAATTAATTTGGAAGAAATCAAACCGATCCCTCCACCAACATTGTAGCGTTTTTGGTTCCCGTCGTTCATTTTAATATCCAAAACCGAAGAAAGACGACCTCCATAATTCGACGGCTGATTTCCTTTATAAAGCATCGCATCTTTGATCGCATCTGAATTGAACGTAGAGAAAAAACCCAATAAATGACTGGCATTGTAAACCGGTGCTTCATCCAAAAGGATCAAATTCTGGTCTGCACCACCGCCACGTACATAAAATCCGGAACTTCCTTCACCGGCATTCTTTACTCCGGGAAGCAGCTGCATGGTTTTGATCAAATCCTTTTCCCCGAAAATCACCGGAATTTTAGCAATTTCCTTCGGATCGATTTTTTCAACTCCCATCAAAGGGTCCCGCACGTTTCCATCAGGCCTGTCCGAAGAAACAACGACTTCTTCCAGTTCTTTTTCGTCCTGTTCGGTTTTTAGCTGGAAATCGATTGGTTGTGACACGGACAGATCTACTTCTTTTTCCATTAAGAGGTAGCCGACCGCAGAAATCTGAATGGTGTATTTCCCAACGGGCAAAGTCAGGGAATAGAAACCGTACTCATTTGTTACAGCTCCCAGTTTTTGGTCCTTTACACGGATGATAGCACCAATGATCTCTTCTCCTTTTGATTCATCTTTGACCGTTCCGCTTAGGGTAGCATTTCCCTGACCGAACGAAATGACAGTGATTAAAACAAATAAAATGGGTAATCCTAATTTCATATTGTTGAGTTGTGGTGTAAAATTCGCATTTATCTCGTCAAAAAGCATAAAAAAATGGCGAATGGTTGTCATTATTCGGTTAATGGAGTATTAAAAAACAAAAAGGTGATTTCGACTCCGCTCAACCACCTTTTATTTCAATTATTCCTTATCCATTCGAATTAATTTAATTCTCCTTTCATTTTCTCCGCATTTTCTGCCATTTTCAGTGCATCAATCATTTCCTGAATGTCTCCGTTCATAAATGCTCCCAGGTTGTAAATCGTTTTGTTGATCCGATGATCCGTAATTCGACCCTGAGGATAATTATAGGTACGAATCTTTGCAGAGCGGTCTCCGGTCGATACCAAAGTTTTTCTATGAGCGGCACGTTCCTGATGAACACGGTCCAATTCTGCCTGGTATAAACGGGAACGCAGTACAGATATTGCCTGAGCAAGGTTTTTATGCTGTGAACGCCCATCCTGGCATTCCACAACCACTCCCGTAGGAATGTGTGTTAGACGAATAGCGGATTCTGTTTTGTTAATATGTTGTCCTCCTGCTCCGGATGCCCTGAAGGTATCTTTGCGCACGTCATTCATATCCAATTCGAAATCTACTTCTTCTGCTTCCGGCAATACAGCTACGGTAATGGCAGATGTATGAACACGACCCTGAGATTCTGTTTCAGGAACGCGCTGCACACGATGGACTCCCGATTCAAACTTCAACATACCGTAAATTCCTGCTCCTTCAATACTCATTGAGATCTCCTTGTACCCCTTCGCAGAAGCCTCGGATGAGTTCACAATTTCATAGCTCCAGCCCATCTCTTTGAAGTACATCGTATACATTCTGAAGATGTCTTCCACGAAAATACATGCTTCATCTCCTCCTGTTCCGGCACGTAATTCGATGATGGCATTCTTATCATCTTCCGGGTCTTTCGGGATCAACAATACTTTGATCACTTCTTCGATTTCGGGCCTTTGCTGCTCCAGGTCGTTGATTTCCATCTTTGCCATTTCGCGCATTTCAGGATCTGTTTCAACTTCCAGCATTTCCCTTGAACTTTTTAAATTGTCCAAAATATTCTTGTAGGATTTATAGGCATTGTCTACCTCTTCCAAATCCCTGTATTCTTTATTTAACTTCACATAGCGGTCCATATCCGAAATAATGTCCGGGTCGGTGATCATTTTACCAACCTCGACAAATCGAAAGTGAATTGCTTCCAGTTTACTTAATAAATCTTGCATCTATTTTTCTAATCTTTTAATTCTCATTCCAACAGAGAGAACCATGAGCTCTGCGCTCTTTGTTTCTTAGCGGTAAGAATAAAAACCATTTTATTTTAAACCGCAAAGAGTGAGAGGACGCGAAGTCTGTAGATCTCAACCTATCCCTTCAAACTTTGCTATCCGTTGTAAACGAACTCTCCAACTTCTGAGCGAACAGTGACTTGCTTTCCGTCCATCTTTTCTACCCGTCCGATAATCTGTGCGTCAATCCCGAATGATTTGCTGATATCGATGATTTGCTGAGCTTCGCTTTCCGGAAGATAAACCTCCATACGATGCCCCATATTAAACACCTTGTACATTTCTTTCCAGTCTGTCCCGGATTCTTCCCGGATCATTTTGAAAAGTGGCGGAATCGGGAACAAATTATCTTTAATCACGTGCACATCATCCACAAAATGAAGCACTTTTGTTTGTGCTCCACCGGAACAATGAACCATTCCATGAATCGATGAACGGCATTTATCCAAAATGGCCTTGATCACCGGCGCGTAAGTGCGTGTAGGAGAAAGCACCAGTTGTCCGGCATCTAAGGGAACTCCATCTACGGCATCGGTCAAATTCTTTGATCCGGAATATACCAGATCAGCAGGAACTGCCGCATCAAAGCTTTCCGGGTATTTCTCCGCTAATGTTTTATTGAATACATCGTGACGGGCAGAAGTCAATCCATTGGAGCCCATTCCGCCGTTGTATGCGTTTTCGTAAGTCGCCTGGCCATAAGATGCCAATCCGACAATTACATCACCGCCCCGGATGGTGTGATTGGAAATCACTTCTGATCGTTTCATGCGGCAAACAACCGTTGAATCCACTATGATTGTCCGAACCAAATCTCCTACATCAGCAGTTTCACCTCCCGTTGAGTAAATTCCGATTCCCTGCTCGCGCAAGGTTTCCAATAATTCCTCCGTTCCGTTAATGATAGCCGCAATGACTTCTCCGGTAATCAGGTTCTTATTCCTCCCGATGGTGGAAGAAAGCAAAATATTCTCGGTTGCTCCGACACATAGCAGATCGTCGATATTCATGATCAGTGCATCTTGCGCAATTCCTTTCCAAACGGAAACATCGCCCGTTTCTTTCCAGTACATATAGGCCAGGGAAGATTTTGTTCCGGCACCATCTGCATGCATAACGATACAATACTCCTCATCTCCTGTCAAATAATCGGGTACGATCTTGCAGAATGCTTTCGGGAACAAGCCTTTGTCGACTTTTTTGATCGCATTATGTACTTCTTCTTTTCCTGCGGAAACTCCCCGCAAATTGTATCGAATATCTGACATAGTAAAATTTGAAAGGGCAAAGTTACAAAATTCAATTGAGAGGAAAGGCCACAAAAAAAGGCCTTTGAAACAAAGACCTTTTTCTATGATTATTTTTTGAAACTACCTCGCTTTCGGAAGTGGTTTAAAGATCAGGTAATCCGGATTGGATGGCGGATAGGTATTCGCGTCGAATTCCAATGTAACCACTCTTCCTTCCGTACGTCTGTTGAACTGCTGTAAGACTTCAAACAATACCTTGTTCGTTTTCTTGAACTGGTTCATATACGCTTCTTTCAATACAATTGCCTGCACTCCCGGAAGAATATTCCCGTCCAAATCTCTCGGTTCAGACTCCAGGTACTTACCTGCAGACAAGTAAACTGTTCTTGGCTCACGCTCTCCTTTTCCAACAGGCATAATTCTGCGCGGGTCGATTCCTTTTTCCTCTACTAAGAACTTGTAACAAGCTTTAGCACGGTTTTCGGAAAGAACCTGGTTGTATACATCATTACCACGCGGGTCAGTATGTGAACTCAACTCTAAAACCAATCCCGGGTTATCCGTTAACAAATCATATACGAACAACAAGGAATCTTTCGAGTTAATAGTAGAGTCAACTAACAAATCCCATTTTGCCAAAGGATAACGTACCTCCGGAAGGCGAATTGGTTTCTTGATCGGGAATAATCCCATATCCAATACGAAATCCTGGTTGTATTTCAATCCTTTTGTGGAGATAGTTGCTCCTGCTTTATTTTCGTAATATCCTTCTTTTGAAATCGTGATCTTGTAATCAGACTCTTCAGCAATGTAACGATCTCCGTTTGGTTTTTTATCCCAGAAAACAGATCCGTCCTTTGCCGTTAAGCCTTCCCATTTCTCGTTCGGATTCGATCCGGTAACGACTACTTTCACACCGTCAATTTTCGTCTGACGTGTTTTATCCGTTAAATCAAACACATTCACTTTCAAAGAGAATACGTTCGGAGGCAATTCATACATCCAAAGGTCCGGGCTGAATTGTTCACCCACATTACCTTTACGTTCTGAAGTAAAGTATCCTTTACGGTCATCTACTTCAACCAGGGCGTAGTCATTAAACTCGGAGTTGATAGGTGAGCCTAAGTTTGTTGGTTTTTCCCATTGGTTTTTGTCTCCCACTTTTTCAGCACGGAACATATCCAATGCTCCCATTCCCGGAAGACCATTGGAAGCATAGATCAAATCTCCGTTTCTCGCGAAGCTTGGGAATAATTCGTTTCCTGCTGTATTGATCTCAGGCCCCATGTTTACAGGCATTGACCAGGAATCTCCTTTTTTGTCGTAAGTCGTGTACCACAAATCGTGTCCACCTTGTCCGCCCGGCATATCAGAAGCAAAGATCAGGAATTTTGCGTCGTCACTAACACATGGGTGACCAACAGAAAGTGTATCGTTTGGTTTTAAAGAAAGTTTCTTAGGACGTTCCCATCCTTTTCCACCCAATTCAGACATATAGATGTCACAACCTAAGTTTTTCTTTTTTGTACTTGGACAACGTGTAAAGAACATCGTTTTTCCACGGGCATCGATACATAAGGTACCTTCGCTGTCTTCTGTATTGATACTGTCACCTACAATAGGTTTAGGCTCCAACCAGTTTCCTTTTTTATCCAATTCGGAAACGAAGATGTCCATGTATTTTTGACAAGTCAACGGATCTTTTGCTTTTCCTTCAAGGCCTTCGCGCTCACTGGATGTTCCGAAAGCGATTTTAGAATCTTTCTTATCAACGAACATCGGTGCCATTTCAAATCCTTCCTTATTCAGGGCTTTTACATTGGAAACCGTATGACGTGTTCTGTTCTCTTTAAAATCTTCGAACATCTTGCAGGAAGCGATCCCCACATCTGCTCTGGGATCGTCCGGAACTAACGCTTTATATGCTGTATAGTTCTCCTGAGCCTTTTTCAATTCGCTCATTTGACGCAACATATCTCCATTATATAACAAAACAAGAGGTTCTTTTTTCTGGTACTTCAACAGAATAGCTTTTTCATACCACTCATTAGCATTTTTGAATTGGTCTGTCATTCTGTAACTTTCCGCAGTTTTAAATGCCATTTCACCCTTCAGTGCAAGACCTGATTTAGACTTACGTTTGATTTTTGAATAAGCTAATTGAGTTTTTGAAGCTGCTTCGCAGTAATTCCCACTTCTAAACTCAGCATTTGCATCTTTAATTTGTTTCACTTGTCCGAAAGACACGCCGGAAACAACTAAAAGTCCAGATAAAATAAGCGTTTTAACATTCATAGCAAGGTGC
>CAMLDR010000026.1 GCA_946478775.1 uncultured Flavobacteriales bacterium | reverse complement strand
ACGGAACGGCTTTTTATGGTTTAAACAAGCTTCATCTTTTAATGGAAAAGCAACATAACCGAGGACAAGACGGTGCAGGTGTTGCAAACATTAAGTTAGACATGGAACCCGGTGAGCGTTATATTTCGCGCTACCGAAGCATCGATCCGAAACCCATCCAGGATATCTTCGATCACATCAATAAACGCTTTTATGAGATTGGCGAAGAGAATCCCGAACTATTAAAAGATGTCCATTACCTGAAGAAAAATGCCGGATTTACCGGAGAGCTTTTTTTGGGTCATTTACGATACGGTACTTTCGGTAGGAATTCAATTGAGAGCTGTCATCCATTCTTAAGACAAAATAACTGGATTACCCGAAACCTGGTTGTTGCAGGGAATTTTAACCTCACCAATGTGGACGAATTATTCGATGTACTATTGGAAATTGGCCAGCACCCGAAAGAAAAATCCGATACCGTGACCGTATTGGAAAAAATAGGGCATTTCCTGGATGTGGCTAACGATGAACTGGTTAAAAAGTACCAGTCATTGGGTTACAATAGTCACGACATTTACCAAAAAGTTGCCGAGAACATTGATATTGCCCAAATCCTGAAACAGTCTTCGGAAGTTTGGGACGGAGGTTATGCAATGGCCGGATTATTCGGTCATGGAGATGCGTTCGTTTTGAGAGATCCGAACGGGATCAGGCCTGCATTTTATTTCGAAGATGAAGAAGTTTGTGTAGTTGCTTCCGAAAGACCGGTCATTCAAACTGCATTCAACTTAAGGTACGACCAAATCCAAGAACTCACTCCCGGACACGCATTGATCATTAAGAAAAACGGAACTGTTTCAGAAATAGAGATCAATGCTCCGCAAGCTCCTGCAAAATGTTCTTTTGAACGCATTTATTTCTCCCGTGGAAATGATTACGATATTTACTCGGAACGCAAGAATTTAGGCCGTTTCGTTGTTCCGAACGTATTGAAGACTATTGGTTACGACCTGGATAATTCGGTTTTCTCTTTTATTCCAAATACAGCCGAAGGAAGCTTTTATGGAATGATTAAAGGATTGGAAGATTATCTGAACGAACAAAAATACGAGCAGTTACTCGCTATCGACGGAAAACCCAGCCCGGAACAACTGAAAGAAATACTGAACCGCAGAGCACGCATCGAAAAAATTGCAATCAAAGATGCAAAGGCACGCACTTTCATTACACAGGATGATGCCCGCGACGACATGGTTGCACAGGTTTATGATATCACTTACGGATCCGTTGTTCGCGGAAAAGACAATTTGGTAGTCATTGACGATAGCATTGTCAGAGGAACAACCCTGAAACAATCTATTTTACGGATCCTGGACCGTTTGGAACCGAAACGCATTCTCGTTGTATCATCTGCCCCGCAAATCCGCTACCCGGATTGTTACGGAATTGATATGGCAAAAATGGGAGATTTCATTGCTTTTGATGCGGCAATCACCCTCTTAAAAGAAAGCGGAAGACAAGATGTTATTGATGCATGTTACCGCAAATCGAAAGAGCAGGAAAAATTGCCAAAAGAGCAGATCGTGAACTATGTAAAGGAAATCTATGCTCCTTTTACAGCGGAAGAAATTTCTGCCCAAATAGCAAAAATGCTGACTCCCGAAAACATCAAAGCAGAAGTAAACATCGTTTATCAGACAGTTGAAGACCTGCACAAAGCTTGTCCGGGGAATACAGGTGATTGGTATTTTACAGGAAATTATCCCACTCCGGGAGGAAATAAAGTCGTAAATAAAGCTTTTATTAATTATATTGAAGGCAAAAACGAACGAGCTTACTAAGAAAAATGCTTAAAAAACCCACAACAGTTTTTGTATACTTGCTGGGTGCTTATGTACTGATCCAATTCCTTTGGTGGGGTTATCATTTGATTGACCTGACCCGCGCATCTCAGCACACGGATCAGGCAATTACCAAGCGAATTATTATGATTATCGGTGAAGGCTCTGTCTTCCTGGTATTACTGCTTTTTGGCTTATGGAAAATAAAACGTTCCATCAAAAAGGAAATGCAGGTAGCTCGCCAGCAGAATAATTTCATGCTTTCCGTTACCCACGAATTAAAAACACCGCTTGCGGCAACCAAGCTGTACTTACAGACCATCCAAAAGCATCAATTAAGTCCGGAAAAACAAATTGAACTGATCCAAAAAGCGTTGGATGAATCAAGCAGGCTGGAAACCCTGGTAGAACAAATTTTAACCGCCTCCAGACTGGAACAACAGGCCATGCCGCGTTTAATAAGCTCTATTTCACTGAAGGATTTCCTGAACCAGTTAATACTCATCCAGGAGAAACGCTTCAATCGATCTATCCGGATGAATGACTTTGAGGACGTTCAATTGGAAACGGATCCGCTCATTTTCACCCATATTCTCAATAATCTCATTGAAAACGGGTTCAAATACGGATATACGAAAAAAGGACTGGACCTGACTGTTTACAAAGAAAATGATCAGTACATTTCCATTGAGATCAGAGACTACGGAAAAGGAATTCCAATCGAACAGCAGGATCTTTTGTTTAAAAAATTCAATCGTTTAGAAAACGAGGAAACGCGCACTACCAAAGGAACAGGACTTGGCTTATTCATAGCTAAAGAATGTGCCCGTACTTTAGGTGGAAATCTACGTCTCCTAAAAACAGACGGGCCGGGTGCATGTTTCCAAATACAAATGCCTTATGATGAATAATCAAAAAGTTGGTTTACTAATTTTAGATGGTTGGGGACTTGGTGACCAATCAAACGCTGATGCTATTTTCAACGCAAATACACCGGTAATGGATTCATTGCTTCAGAAATACCCGAACAGTACTTTAATAGCCAGTGGTGAAGCAGTTGGTCTGCCGGACGGTCAAATGGGTAATTCCGAAGTAGGTCATTTAAATATTGGAGCAGGCCGGGTGGTTTACCAGGAACTTACACGAATCAATAAATCCATCCGGGAAGGTGCGTTTTTCAAAAACCAGACTTTAACGGATTGCTTTGAGAAAGCAAGCAGGAACCATACAAAAGTTCATTTCATGGGTCTTGTTTCCAATGGTGGTGTACATAGTTCGCAGGAACATTTACATGCACTGCTGGATATGGCCAAAAACTACGGTTTAACCAATGTTTGGGTCCATGCATTTACTGACGGAAGGGATTGCGACCCTAAAAGTGGTTTAGGTTTCATAGAGAAGCTGGAGGATCACATGCAACATTCTACCGGCAGAATTGCTTCGATCGTTGGTCGTTATTACGCTATGGATCGCGACAATCGCTGGGAACGCATTCAGGTTGCATACGATGCCATGGTAAAGGGGATCGGGACTCCGTTTTCCAATGCCGCAAAAGCAATCGAAGCAAGTTACGAAGAAGACATTACGGACGAATTCATTTTACCCTTGGTTAGCAATTCCGGCGAAGGAACTATCCGGGAAGGCGATACCGTCATTTGTTTCAACTTCAGAACCGATCGCCCGAGAGAAATTAGCCAGGCCCTAACGCAACAATCTTTCCCGGAATATGGAATGAAACCTTTGCGGATCGATTACTACACCATGACACGCTACGATGCTAAGTTTAAAAATGTGCACGCAATCTTTGAAAAAGACAATCTGCACAATACTCTTGGTGAAATTTTGAGCAAAATGGACCGAACACAGGTCCGCATTGCCGAAACGGAGAAATATCCGCATGTTACCTTCTTTTTTAACGGGGGAAGAGAAAAAGAATTTAAAGGTGAATCCCGCATACTGGTGAAATCTCCGAAAGTAGCAACTTACGACTTGCAGCCCGAAATGAGTGCTCCGGAAGTGAAAGAACGCATTTTGGAGGAGTTAAGAACAGACGAACCGGATTTCTTCTGTTTGAACTTTGCAAATCCGGATATGGTTGGCCACACCGGAATTTATAGCGCTATAGTAAAAGCCGTTGAAACAGTCGATTCCTGCCTGGGAGAAATTGTGGAACTTGCAGTTAAATTAAACTACGAATTGATCATTATTGCCGATCATGGAAATGCAGATGTAGCTTTCAATGCGGACGGATCACCCAATACGGCGCATTCACTGAATCCTGTTCCGGTAATTTTGGTGACAAACCAGGAACACATGCGATTGAAACCAGGAATTCTGGCAGATGTAGCTCCTACAATTCTGGACAGAATGCGTATTGCTGCTCCTTTGGAAATGGAAGGCAAAACATTGGTGACATTAAATCATTAAAACTCTGAAAATATAAAAACACGTAGGGGCGCGATTAATCGCGCCCCTACGTGTTTTATGATGTATATTAATTATTGTCTGATCAGTTGTAAAAACCCTTGACCTGTGATTTCTTTTCCAAGTAATCCTCTTACGGTATACTGAACAAAATAAACGCCGTCAGGGGCAATTGTTCCATCAATCTTTCCATCCCAGAAAGGATCTAATCCGGAACCTTCATACACATTATTACCCCAACGATTGTTGATTTTGATAACAACTTCTGTTGCATTTGTTGTTGTCAATTTAAAGACATCGTTATTTGCATCACCGTTTGGTGTAAAGATATTTGGAACAATCACTGTAGGCTCAGGGAAAATACAAGAACCATCGTTTTGAACTGCAGTAGGATCATAATTCGTCGCTAACGGATCCGTACAACCACATTCTACAATTGCTACAGATGCATATGCTGTGTCTCTGCAAGGTCCGTTGATTGCAATCAATACCTGGTCAGCAGAAACTGTGAATGTTTGGGATTGAGAACTCAAGTCATTTACTATCGCCGTATTACCATTCCCGAAATACCACTCAAAATTTGTTGCATTCTGACTGTTATTTGTAAAGGTTACATTCAAAGGATTACATCCGGAAATCGAGCTTAAAGCCATGTCTGCAATTGGTCCCGGTTCGCTTGTCAGGAACACGGAGTCAGTCACCGAACACACATTGTCTGTAATCGTAAACACATACCATCCCGGAGAAAGATTCTGCATTACGGTAGCATCAATCTGGCTTGGTCCGCCAGTATTCGGTCCTTCCCAATGATAAAACGGTTGTCCGGTTATTCCTTGTCCCATTCCGCTGACAGCACCATCCGGTGTACATGCAGAAGCAGGGAAAGTCATCATCGTATCAATAGCGAGCGTTTGGTTCATGGTAACCGTGATTGTATCTGTTCCGGTATTTCCACATTGATCGGTTGCAGTTACGTAATAATCGATTGATCCGTTCTGAAGAATTGGAACAAAGGCCGAGGTTCCGGTTTGTCCTGCATAGGACCAGGAATAGGTATACGGCGGGAACCCGGTACTGGCCGTAGCGGTGACCGGCACAGAATCATTGGCACAGAAAACAGTTGGATCCGATTCATTGATCGGCAATATTGGTCCGTCAATAATATAAAGCGTTCCCTGGGTTATAATGGTATCACCGCATGGAGTAATGGTTGTAGCCGTAATAATTACAGTTTCAGGAGTTTCAGTAATTCCGTCTGAATTAGGGAACAAAGTAATTACGATTGTATCTTCTCCTGGTAAAAATGTAACCGGGTTTGGCAAATTATTATAATCAAATCCGGTGTTAGGAGCCATAACTGCTGTACCACCAATATCGTAATTCACTATTAATGTATCACCCAATTGTGTTTGAGGACGAGAGAAAATAAATTGTGCACCAGTACAGTTTTCGATAACCGTAGTATCTCCTGTTACAGTTGCCACGGCAATATTTACTGCTTCAGATGAAAAAGAAGATCCCTCCAGATATACACCTGAATCAAGTCCCGTGTCACCTACATTCGAAATAGCTAGTTTAATGTGATAGGTCTGTCCGCATTGAACGCTCGCATTTGCTGTCATAACTACTGTACCTGCGGGATAAGGATATCCTGTAGAGTTTGCATATGTTGTTGTGTAATAAACAGAATTAGCCTGCCAGTTAGGGTCTTGTGCGGCGCAAGTTGCAGCGTTTCCATTAACTCCGGCGGTTCCTGAATTCACTGTATTGATCGTAACAGGAATAGTTCCTCCGGGAATCAAGGCAATATTATCAGCACCGTTCATGAATGGACCTGAAAACCCGGGTCCGGAGATGAAAAATCCAAATACATCATTAAAACCCGAACATACGTAAGAAGGATATTCCACTGATGCAAACATATAACGGAACGAAATGGTATCTCCTGAAGGAATAAAATCAAACTCGATGATACATCCGTTTGTCACATTGTTTGTAGCGAGATCATTAAGGTCCTGATCATAAGTTACTGTTCCGGGACCTCCATTCGTTCTCATATAAACACCGTTTGCAAAAGGAAAAGAGCCTGAGGTAAATGACAAGGCATTTCCCTGGATAGTTTGCGCATTTACTGCGCTGTTGTTATACGTCACATTGGAAACGACGATTCCTTGCCCAACAAGCACACTCTGCACAAGTGCTTCGGGAGTTAATGAGTTTTGAGTAATGATTTGAGCTTTTGTGTTGTTACCAAACAACAATAATGCCCCTAAACCAAGTATTGTAGTAATTTTCTTCATATCGTAATCCAGTTATATCCTTTAGACTTAATAATTCGTTAAAGGTTGCATTTAGGTTTCAATATTATTAAAATTTGTTTAACTGTTAAATTTTAATCACAATTAATCAATAAAAAACGAGTGGATTTAACCAAATTTGTCCCAGAAATTAAATTTTATGCAAAAAACACGAAAATATATACAAGAGTCTAAGGATAAGTTTCTTCAGGAACTCATTGATTTATTGAAAATTCCAACAGTGTCGGCTGATAGTGCATATGCAAAAGAGGTCATTCGCGGAGCTGAAAAGGTTGCAGAATTCCTAAAGGAAGCCGGAGCTGAAAAGGTGGAAATCTGTCAAACTGCCGGCCATCCGATCGTTTATGGTGAAAAGATCATTGATCCGGCTCTTCCTACCGTGCTTGTCTACGGTCATTACGATGTTCAGCCTGCAGATCCGATCGATTTATGGACTTCCCCTCCATTTGAGCCCGTGGTTAAAAAGACGGAGATTCATCCGGAAGGTGCCATTTTTGCACGCGGGGCCTGTGATGATAAAGGTCAGTTCTTCATGCATGTGAAAGCCTTTGAAGCCATGATGAAAGCTAATGAACTTCCGTGTAACGTGAAATTCATGATCGAAGGAGAAGAAGAAGTGGGCTCTGTCAATCTGGGCGTTTTCATCAAAGAGAATAAAACACGGTTGAAAGCCGATATCATCCTGGTTTCAGATACGGGAATGCTGGCAAATGATGTTCCATCCATTACAACCGGATTAAGGGGCTTAAGTTATGTGGAAGTGGAAGTAACCGGGCCAAATCGCGATTTACATTCGGGATTGTATGGTGGCTGTGTGGCGAATCCAATTAACATTCTTACCAAAATGATCGCTTCCCTTCACGATGAAGACAATCACATTACCATTCCCGGATTTTATGCGGATGTCGTTGAATTAAGCCTGGAAGAGCGAGCTGAAATGGCAAAGGCTCCTTACAGTGAAGCCGATTATAAAAGAGCTTTGAATATTGACTCCGTTTACGGTGAGAAAGGTTATACGACTCCGGAAAGAGGTTCTATTCGTCCGACATTGGATGTCAATGGAATTTGGGGCGGATACACCGGCGAAGGAGCAAAAACGGTTATTGCTTCGAAAGCGTATGCTAAGATATCTATGCGCTTGGTACCGAACCAGGAGCCGGATAAAATTACGGAATTGTTCTCCAGGCATTTTGAATCGATTGCTCCAGCCGGAGTGAAAGTGGTTGTTAATCCGCATCACGGTGGAGAACCAGTGGTAACCCCCATTGATTCCATTGCTTACAAAAGTGCTGCGAAAGCCTACGAAGAAACATTTGGAAAAACGCCCATTCCTGTAAGAAGCGGTGGAAGTATTCCAATTATTGCTTTGTTCGAAAAAGAACTTGGATTGAAAACGGTCATGATGGGCTTTGGATTGGATTCTGATGCCATCCATTCACCCAATGAGCACTACGGATTATTTAATTTTTATAAGGGAATTGAAACCATTCCTTATTTCTTCCATTATTTTACTGAAGCAATGAAGTAATTATGAGAAAGATCCTTTTTTTATGTGTGTGTGCGTTCCTATTCACCCTTTCCGGGTGTGAATTTGAGGAACCTGTGGTTTCCGGATATTCCAATTTCAAATTTGGAAAATTAGAGGGTAAAACCTTAAACGTGAGTTTTGATGCCACGGTGGAAAATGAGAATGGATATGGTATTAAAGTCAAAAAGGGAAACCTGACTCTTTCCATCAATGATTTGGAAATCGGAGACATTGATTTGAGTAAAAAGATCAAGATCAAACGAAAATCCGAGCATGTTTATACTGTCCCCCTTCAACTTAGTTTAAGCGACGGTGCTTTGTTCCGTATTGCAAAACTGGTAAATGCCGAAAAATTTGAACTGAAACTGGACGGAAAAGTACGCGGAAGCGTGATGGGATTCGGAAAAACTTTCGATGTGCATGAAACGCATAGTTTATCCAGCGGCGACATCAAATTTGACGGTTTACTTCAGGGAATTATGAAGGGTACCGACCGATAAAAAGATCTATTCAACTATAAAATCAGGAAAACTCACTCAAAAGGTGAGTTTTTTTAATTCCTTAAAATCCAAATAGAGACCAACGGCGTTTGTAGTTCATAAAAAGAAACACTATGAGCAATAAACATCTACATCTTTCTACAATTCTTAGCAAACTATCCCGATTCGGTTTAGTGCTTAGTATTTCGATGAGTGGGGCTAAGGCTTTAGCTCAAACATCCTATGGGATTTCAACTAACGACCTGGTATCATTCAACATTTCGACACCGGGAACCGTTTCAACAGTGGGAGCTTTTTCCGGTCTGGTCTCCGGACAAAGTATTGTTGGGTTGGATTTCAGGCCTGCTACCGGTGAACTGTATGCATTGGGTTATAATTCCACTACAGGGTCGGGGCGTTTGTACACCATTAATCTGGCAACGGCCCTTGCATCTCCGGTTGGAGCAACAGACTTCACACTGGATGCCGGGGAAACGTTCTTCGGATTTGATTTCAATCCCACAGTTGATCGCATTCGCTTGATTACCGGTACAGACAATAATTACCGTTTGCATCCTGTTACCGGAACCATTGCTGCCACTGACGGAACGATTGCATTCAATGCAACAGATGTAAATACCGGTTCGGATGGGATGGTCTTCGGATCTGCATACACCAACAGTTATATAGGATCCACTTCAACGACTTTATTTAATGTTGAAGGAACTACTTCCAGCTTAGTTTTACAAAATCCTCCGAACAATGGTACCTTAAACACAATCAGTGCACTTGGTATTTCATTGTCGGCTATGGCTCCGGACCAAGTAGACATGGACATCTTTTACAACCCGATGACTGCCGTAAACAACGCGTTTTTGATAAACCCGAACGGAATGAATCAAACCGTTTACTCACTGAACCTCACAACAGGTGCAACCACTTTAATCGGTACAACGGGAGTTGCTATCAGTGATTTCGCCGTTCAAATCAATTTCAATCCACCCACTGCTATCTCCGGACAACTCGTCTATGGTTTAACAGCTAATAATTACATCATTTCATTTGACTCCGGAATGCCAGGTACCGTTCGAACACATGCTCCGATTTCCGGATTGGCTGTGGGTCAGGTTTTAGTCGGAATCGATTCCAGACCTGCTACCGGACAACTTTATGGAATGGGATATAACAGTGCCAATGGCGAAACTCAACTGTATACGATCAATCCAACGACGGGAGCAGCAACTTCAGCAGCACCGGCAGTCACATTGGCAACCGGAATGACACAGGTGAGCTTTGATTTCAATCCAACGGTAGATCGTATTCGCGTGACTTCTTTGGAAGACCAAAACTACCGTTTGCATCCTGTAACCGGAGCCCTTGTCGCTACTGACGGAACTTTAAGCTACAACGCTACGGATGCAAATAACGGGGCAAATCCTGGAGCCGCAGCTGGAGCATATACCAACAGTTATATCGGAGGAACTTCCACCCAATTGTTTAACTACGATATAACATTGAATAATCTGACTTTACAAAACCCACCGAATAACGGAACGCTTAACACCATTGGTTCTTCCGGCATTCTGGTAAATGTTTCAGACCCATCGATTGATTTTGATTTCTTTTACAATCCGCTATCCGGAATGAATGAAAACTATTCGATTGCAAACACCACAACTAATTTTGACAATCTTTATACGGTGAATCTCACAACGGGCGCATTCACTTTAGTGGGTCAGGTAGGAAACGGGATTGCTTTATCAGACATGGCGGTTCGGATTACTCCAAATATGCCGGCCATGATCTCCGGTCAATTGGTGTATGGAGTAACTTCCAATCAATACTTAATCAGTTTTGACTCTGAATCGCCGGATGTGGTGAGAACACATTTGGCTATAACAGGAGTGAATCCAGGTCAGGTTATCTCAGGACTTGATGTGCGCCCGGCAACAGGTGAACTTTACACATTGGGATACAATACTGCAACCGGAGAATCTCAGCTTTATACGATCAATCCGATGACAGGAGCTGCAACTTCCGTAGCACCGGCAGTCACATTGGCAACCGGAATGACAAACATCGGTTTTGATTTCAATCCGACAGTAGATCGCATTCGAGTAGTCTCTTCTTCCGGAAATAATTATCGTTTGCATCCTACAACAGGAGTCATTGCCGCAACAGATATGAATTTGGCTTACGCATCGGGTGATGTAAATATGAGTGCCACTCCTTCCATTGGTTCAGGTGCCTACACGAACAGTTATGGCGGCTCAAACAATACAAAACTCTTTGTTTACGATGATTTACTAAATATACTGGCACTTCAAAACCCTCCGAATAACGGGACATTGAATACCATCGGAACTTCCGGAATAACACAATCTGTGGCGGATATCAGCAGCGATTTGGACATTTTCTACAATCATACTACTCACATGAATAGTGCGTATCTGATTTCAAACACTTCCAATTCATTCGACAGCTTCTATTCGTTAAATACTTCAACTGGAAATGTCACTTCTATCGGCTTGATTGGAAATGGAATTGCCCTTCGTGATATTGCAGTAAAAAACGATAGCATTACAAGTATATCCAGTTCTTCAAGTTCTATTTCACCGGTTGTATGCGGAAATTATACCGCTCCGGATAATATGATGTATACTTTATCGGGAACTTACACCGCAATTATTCCAAATGCCCTTGGTTACGATAGTTTGATTACGATCAATCTAACCGTAAATATGGTCGATAATTCGGTTTCATTGATGAACGATACTACCTTGGTAGCGGCTGAAACCGGAGGAATGTATCAATGGATTAACTGTACTACAAATATGCCGGTTTCCGGAGCAACTTCCCAATCCTTTACTCCGACTATGAACGGAAGTTATGCCGTTGTTGTGACTTCAGCTACAGGATGTGTGGATACGAGCGTTTGTAATACAATCAGCGTCTTAGGGACTAACGAGCTCTCACAACTTGATTTCACGATTACACCGAATCCTTCAACAGGTATTTTCCAGGTGTTTTTTATCGGAACAGAAAATCAAATGATCCGGATATCGGATGCAACGGGGAGAACGGTTCTGGAACAAGAAACACAGGGGAATCAAGCGTCTATTGACTTAAGTTCCGTGAATAGTGGTATTTACTATGTATCGTTAGGAAATACGATTAAACAAGTGATTAAGTATTAAGTTTGATTTTTTTAATAAAAAACCCCGACATTCATTGCCGGGGTTTTTTATACTACTATCTAAATCTACCCGGGTAAGTGGTGGATAATCTTGCACTTATCCCGGTAAGTATTACTCGTTATTTCGAAAGCAGGTTTCTCCAGCTCACTTTCTCATCAATTTTTGCTCTCAATTCCGAAACAGCAACGCGCTCCTGCTCCATCGTATCGCGGTCGCGGATCGTCACCGTATTATCCTCCAAAGTCTGGTGATCCACCATCACACAATAAGGTGTTCCGATTGCATCTTGTCTGCGGTAACGTTTTCCCGGAGAATCCTTCTCATCATACTGGCAATTGAAATCAAAACGCAGATCATTCAAGATTTCGTTTGCTTTTTCCGGCAATCCGTCTTTTTTGGTCAACGGCATGATTGCAACTTTATAAGGAGCCAGCTGAGCAGGTAAACTCAATACTACGCGCTCAGAACCGTCCTCCAGTTTTTCATTCTTGTAAGAAGCACTCATCACAGCCAGGAACATCCGGTCCAAACCAACGGAAGTTTCCACCACATAAGGAACATAGTTCTGGTTCAATTCGGGATCAAAATACTGTAATTTCTTTCCTGAAAATTGTTCGTGCTGCTTCAGGTCGAAATCTGTTCTGGAGTGAATTCCTTCCAATTCCTTGAATCCCATCGGGAAATCGAATTCGATATCACTGGCTGCATTGGCGTAGTGTGCCAGCTTAATATGATCGTGCTCACGGTAATGTTTATCTCCTAAACCCAGGGCTTTATGCCATTTCAATCGGGCTTCTTTCCAATGGTGGTACCACTGCATTTCTTCTCCCGGACGAACAAAGAATTGCATCTCCATTTGTTCAAATTCACGCATACGGAAAATGAACTGACGTGCAACAATCTCATTTCTGAAAGCTTTACCGATTTGGGCAATTCCAAAAGGAATCTTCATACGTCCGCTTTTCTGAACATTCAGGAAGTTGACAAAAATACCCTGAGCAGTTTCAGGGCGTAAATAGATTGTTGAGGCATCTCCGGCAACAGAACCCAATTCGGTAGAGAACATGAGGTTAAATTGGCGCACTTCCGTCCAGTTTCTGGAACCGCTGATCGGACATACAATTTCCAGGTCTTCGATCAGCTTTTTAACTCCTTCCAAATCGTTATTCTCCAAAGTGGTACGCATACGGTCTTCGATCTCTTTGATCTTCTCTTCGTTGCGCAATACATTCGGATTGGTGGAACGGAACTGAGCTTCATCAAAAGACTCTGCAAATTTCTTCGCTGCTTTTTCTACTTCTTTATTGATCTTCTGACGGATTTTCTCCATGTGTTCTTCAATCAATACGTCTGCGCGGTATCTTTTTTTGGAATCTTTATTATCGATCAACGGATCATTGAATGCATCTACGTGACCGGAAGCTTTCCAGGTGGTAGGATGCATGAAGATTGCTGCGTCAATTCCCACGATATTATCATTCATCTGTACCATGGATTTCCACCAGTACTGTTTGATATTATTCTTCAATTCAGAACCCAGCTGACCGTAATCATACGTTGCAGCCAAACCGTCATAAATTTCAGATGAAGGGAAAACGAACCCGTATTCCTTTGCGTGGGAAATAACCTCTTTTAATAAATCTTCTTTCTGTTCCATGGCGCAAATTTAGTCGAAATATCTTTTTAATTGCGAATTGCTAGTCCTAAAAACAGTAGGGGCGCGATTAATCGCGCCCCTACTGTTTCATTCTATTTCTTTTTACTTTTTCGAGCTGCAAACAAAATCCGTTGTCGGGATTCCTGCTTTTTTAATGGCACCGAACCCACCGGCAATGTCAATCAAGTTCTTGAATCCTTTTTGTTTCAATAAGGAGATTGCGATAACACTTCTATATCCGCCGGCGCAATGCACATAATACGGATTGTTCGGCTTCAAATCGCCTAAATCATCCAGCATAAAGTCTAAAGCAACGTGCTCGGCATTTTCCAGGTGTTCTGCTTCGTATTCACCCGGTTTGCGAACATCCAGGATCGGAAGTGAGTCTATTTTATCAGCAATGCTTTCAGCCGTTACGGATTCAATCGTTTCAACCGGTTCACCGGCCGCAATCCAAGCTTTCATTCCGCCGTCCAAATAACCTACGCAATTATCGTAACCCACGCGCGCCAAACGAGTAACGGTTTCTTCTTCTTTTCCCTCCGGAACCACCAATACGATCGGCTGATTGATGTTCTCGATCAAAGCACCAACCCACATGGCAAAAGTTCCGTTCAAACCGATGAATAAACTATTCGGAACGGCTCCTTTGATGTATTCATCCTGGTTGCGCACATCCAGAACCAGTACGTTCTCATCCATCAGCCTTTTTACTTCATCAACAGGTAAAGGAGTGCTTCCTTTCGCAATCACTTCATCAATGGATTCGTAACCATGTTTGTTCATTAGGGCATTCTTGGGAAAATATTGAGGCGGAGGTAAAATCCCTTCCGTTACTTCTTTGATGAATTCATCCCGTGTCATGTCTGCACGCAGCGCATAATTGGTTTGCTTTTGTTCTCCTAAAGTACCAATGGTTTCAGAACTCATGTTTTTTCCACAGGAACTTCCCGCACCGTGACCCGGGTAAACTGTCAAGGAATCTGGAAGGACCATGATCCGATTTCTCAAAGAATCAAACAGCATTCCTGCCAGGTCGTACTGCGTCAGATCTCCTTTGATTGCCAAATCCGGTCGGCCAACATCTCCTAAAAACAAGGTGTCTCCAGTAAAAATGGCGGTTTCTTTGCCGTTTTCATCGATTAATAAGTAAGTAACTGATTCGGGTGTGTGACCCGGAGTATGAAGTACTTTAATGGTTACTTTACCTACTTTGAATTCCTGGTTATCTTCCGCTGTGACACTTTCGAAACCGGTTTTCGCAGTAGGACCGTAAACGATCTTTGCTCCTGTGTTTTTTGCTAAATCAATATGTCCGGAAACGAAATCCGCATGGAAATGTGTTTCGAAGATGTATTTGATTGATCCATTCCATTCTTTAGCCAAATCTAAATAGGGCTGAACTTCTCTCAGCGGATCAATGACTGCTATTTCTCCTTCGCTTTCAATGAAATATGCCGCTTCGGCCAAACATTTAGTGTATAATTGTTCTATTCGCATGTGTGTGTTTTTGTAGAACAAATTTCGTGAATTTTTCGACGCAAAAAATGACTTAACTCATAAGAATTCAAAATTCCAATACCTATCGGTAGCAACATTCATAAGTTAGCATTCCTCTTTTTTCGCGTTTTGCATTTTTAATTTTGCATTTTGCATTCGTTTTGGACTGATTTTTGATTTTTCCCCTACAGTTTGCAAAATTGCACTATTTTTAAACCCAAATAATTTATCTATGAAAAAAGGACTTCAATACATTTCAGCGTTAGTGCTATTATGTATTACTACCACTTCGCTTTTAGCACAAAAAGTTGAGCTGCCGAAAGATTCGGAGCCCGGTATTTATGCTGCTTTTGTTACTGCAAAGGGAAATATTATTGTAAAGCTGGAAACAGAGAAAACTCCATTGACAGTTGCCAATTTCGTTGGTTTAGCTGAGGGGAATATTACACTTTTTGATTCCATAAAAATTACCAAACCATTTTACGACGGATTGAAATTTCACCGGGTGATCAAAGATTTCATGATCCAGGGCGGTGATCCGCAAGGATCTGGTATGGGTGGTCCGGGATACAAATTCCCGGATGAAACACGACCTGATCTGACACACAGCGGACCTGGGATTCTTTCTATGGCTAACAGCGGACCCGCTACAAACGGAAGCCAGTTTTTCATTACGCACAAAGAAACTCCATGGCTGAACGGAAAACACACTGTTTTTGGTCATGTAGTTCAAGGAATGGATGTGGTGAATAAAATTGAAGCAAATGATGTGATGACGAAAGTGATGATCATTCGCAACGGTAAAACATACAAATCATGGAATGCAACGGAAACTTTCAAAACAGCTTATGCAAAGGTAAAAGCTGAAGAAGAAGTGAAAAAGGCGGAGCAGGCAAAACTGGATGCAATTGAAAAAGAGCGAATCGGCAAGATAGCAGCCATGTCTGAAGCAGAATACCGGGTTTATTTATTGAATGAGATCCGCAAAACCTATCCGAATGCACAACAAACGGAATCCGGATTGGTGTATGTGATCCAAAAAGAAGGAAACGGTGAAAAAGCGAAAAAAGGAGACCAGGTTTCCACGCATTACACAGGAACATTCTTAAACGGAACCAAATTCGATTCTTCGCGTGACCGCAACCAGCCATTGGATTTCACACACGATGTGAAGCAAATGATCGCAGGTTATGATGAAGCAATCGCAATTTTGAGCAAAGGCGGAAGAGGTATTTTTATCATTCCTTATTTCAAAGCATACGGTGCTGCAGGAAGACCGGGAGGAATTCCTCCGTATTCGGATTTAGTATTTGATATTGAGTTATTGAATGTGACTCCTGCTCCAAAAGCTCTTCCAACGGACAAATAAGCATTTGGAAAGGTCAGATTTTTATTGACCGAATAAAAAAACAGGCACGTCCCGTACATACGGGACGTGCCTGTTTTTTTTTGATTTATCCTTTTACAGGTCCTTTTGTGTAGAACCGGAAGTAATCCACTTCCATGCTTCCCGGGAAATCTGAGTCTGAATTCGGCTGGTTGTTATTTCCATATTGCACTCCGAGATTGAAGCGTACCTGCATGAGATCTGTGAACGGCCAGGATTCATTCACTTTGTATTCCTCACCTTCCACAATGGTATTGCAGTCTGTAGGCTTGCCATTCTTCGAATTAAAACGGTACAAGGTGTGGACTACTTTTCCGTCGATCTCCCAGATTATTTTGTAGTAATCCCATTCCAGGGTATAAATGTGGTAGTCGTCGCTGTAATCGGTCTTTGAATTGCCCCAATTGCCATAGCACGGATATTGGTCATCTGCACATTGCGAACTTCCGCGGTTGATACTGTCGCCGTGAATGGTAAAATGCGGATTCTTGGAGAGACGGTTTCTCTTATACCTTCCCAGGCAATTGTACTCGTTCCAGAATTCAAAAATATCAATCTCGTATCTGTGTCCCCCCATTCCGTTAAACAACCAGAAAGCCGGCCACATTCCTTTCCCTTTCGGAATTTTGATCCGGGCTTCGTATTTACCGTAGCCAAACAAGCGCTGTGAGTCAACCCAGGCAGAAGAATACTGGAAAGAAGCGGAGTCTTTGGTGAATGGATTCGTTGACCAGTCCACCACATACGTTCCGGTAATAGGTACCGGTTCTTTACGGGCGGTCATTTTCAGGATTCCGTTTTCCAGGGTGATGTTGTTGGAAATCGGAAGAGCGGGTGTTGCATTCGTATTCGCGTACCACACTTTGGAACCATTTCTTTCAAAATCAAAACCGGCCAAAACTCCCTGGTAAGGAAGCACCCATTCTTTCGGAGACAGTTGTTTCCCGTCAAAATTCTCTTCGAATTCCAGCACCCATTCCTGGTCATTGCACGAAACGATGTCTTTTTGCATGATTTTTGCATTGGTATTATCAAAGCACTGTGCGAAACCGAACGAGGCATTTACAAGTCCGGCGGCTAATATCAGTAAGTTCCTTTTAGTCATATCATTCAAGCTGTAAGCAGCGTGAATTTACTCAATTTCATCGTTCAGATTGATACGAAGTCCCAAACAAAGTCGGATATAGCGAAACTTCTCATTAAAATCACCCCCGGGCCCGTAAACATCATTGACATTGAAATTTTTCTGGAATACAAACTCGGGTTTCAGGTACAGGTCCAAACGCTGAGACACCGGTAAGATCACTCCTACACTTGCAGCCGGAGACACGGAAAAATATCCTTCAAACTTCTCCGTTCTTACCTCGTTGATAATGGCAGACCCGGGATACATGCCATGGGAGTTGTATTTGAAGGTGGAATTTCCCGCCACGGGAATCCCCAGATAAGTGCCGGCTTCCAGGAAGAATTTTACTTTTTTTCCTATATGCAGACGCAGCATGAGAGGAATGGAGATGTTCCAAAAGTGATAATGCACATTGGATTTACTCGACATTTTCCCCGAATAACTGCTTCTATTCCAGGTGTGGAAAAAATTGGCTTCCAAGCCGGTTTTTAAACTAAGTGGACGCTGATCCATAAAAACAAGGTTTGCACCCAAACCTCCTCCGTAAAAGGTTCGGTCCGTGGAAGCATTTTCTAATGGATGATTTGCAGAAAAGTGCAGTTCAAAAGTTGGGATTCTAGTCTGAGCACAAAGCGTTGAAAGCATCCAACTAACTGCGCATAAGAAGAGTGCTGTTTTTTTCATTGACCGGTGATTTTAATAAGAGATTACGGAAACCGAAAAAGGTTGGATTTTATCATAAATTCAATCCAAAACTGATTACTTTAAATGAATCCCCATACACAAACGGCCATAGAAATGCAAAAATTCTTGCCGGAAATAGATACTAGCTCCAACATCCGGCCGAATGATCAAATCCAGCTTTTCATTGAGTGGAATTCGCGCACCTATTCCGAATACCGGACCGACGGAAAATCCCGGATTCCAGGAACCTTTGGTTTGAGTTTCCACAGGGAGTTGATAATCAGAATAACTCGTAACTGTTGCTTTTCTTTGACCGCTTATTCCTGCTCCTATATTTCCTCCCAATTCAATAAATAGTTGACGGATATTAATGCGCATAAGAATTGGAACGGTCAAATCCACGTAGGAATAATGAACGTTTTTTGCCGATGAATAATGCGAAGGTTGCTCTGAATCAGCCCAAGTGTGAAAAAACTGGAAATCCATTCCCATTCTCAACGAAACAACTTTGTCCGGACGAAACACATGGTTTACACCTAAACCCCCACCAAAAAAACCATTTCCAATTCCGTGATTTACGGAAACGTGGTATTCGTTGAAGAGGTTTTTTAACGGTTGTTCTTTTTCTTGTGCGAAGGTGGACAAAAGAAAAAACATTGAACCTATGATAAGTAAGAATTTCATACTCTTTGCTATTTAGTAAACGTCAATCCCAAACTGATCCGGCAAAACAGGTAAGTGGGATCATAATGTTCGGGATAGTTACTTGGTCCTAGCCCACCCTGCTCATCAGCCGCTTTCGTTTTCTGATGGCAGATACTTGCTTTTACATACAACGCTTGTCTTTTGATGGAGAAGTTGTAACCCAATCCATAAGCTGCATAAAAACTCCCGGTCTCCCGGTCTCCGAAGTAATTTTTACGAACCCCGAATTGATGTCCCATGTCAGCATGAAGAAAAAGACCTGTCTTATAGAGATCAAGCGACACATGGCCGAATACCGGAAAAGTAAAATCGATTCCCCAGGTTCGCACACCCACTCCAATTCCTAAAAACCAGGGTGCGTAGCGAATTCCATTTGTGCTGGTCAATTCAAGCGCCCAATCCGGGTTCCACATCTGGTAATCGTTCGGATTCCTGATGTTACCAATTCCAATCAATCCGCCTAATTCATTCTTTGAACAGAATAGGGGTTTTGGCGCTAATACAGAAAAGTCGATTTTTCCTAATGAATCGTTTTGCGCAAATAAATTATTTACAAACCCAAAAACCGAGGAAAGTAAAAATATAAAGGCAATACGGGTCATGTCTTCGATTTTAGATAGGATGTAAAAAGCAGAAAAGGTTGTACGAAACGCACAACCTTTTCACTCTTTCAATATTTACTTCTTAACGAACAATTCCAGCTTCCAATAAAGCTCTATTGTCCATGACATTCAATTTTTTCTGCAATGCCTGGCGGGAAGAATTTGCAATACTTCCTTTGATCTGGCTTAACAACTGCATTTGCTCTGCATCGTAGTTTTTAGCTGCCGGTGCTTTTACTGTTTTGTTCATACGGAATACATAGACTCCGGATTGACCAACTGTTGCTTTGGAAGACATTCCATCCTTGATCTTACCTGAGAACAATGCTCCAACTACTTCCGGTTCGTAACCACCACCCTGAATACTTGGGGATGCAAACGTTACCGTTGCTTCTTTTACATCTGTTTTCAATTTTTTAGCCAATGCATTCAAGTTTGTAACAGATCCGATCTTTTTCAGGATGGAATTTGCTTTCTTCTCATTCAATGCATCTGTTCTCATTCGCTCGTAAGTGTCAACCAATGCAGGTGCACCTTTTTCACGGATAGAAGAAACGATGGCAATGATCAAACGGTTATCATCCTGGATCGGTGAAGAACATAAGTCTCCCACTTCCGCTTCGTCGTTGTAAGCCATTTCTAAAATAGACTGTGCAGCCATTTTAGTTGTAAATCCTTGTACTTTCGGAGACTCGTCGAACAAGCGCACAGGTCTTGAATAATATCCTTCTCTGCGTGCAATGGTATCGAACAAGATAATCTTATCCGTAATGTCTTCTTTCTTGCTCAACTCTCTGTCGATTTTTGAAAGGAGATTGTACGCTTTGTCTTTCAAATTCAATTTCGTTTGCTCGGACGCCAGCAATGTTTTTTGAACCACTGCCAATACAGGGAATCTTACATCGTTCTTTCTGTCCATTACTTCCATGATGTGGAATCCGAAATCTGTTTGTACCACTCCGATCGTTCCAACCGGTTTGTTTTTTGCGAAATCAGAGAATGGCGTTACCATTTCGTAATCCATGAAATCTTCGTAAACACCTCCTTTGTCTTTCGATCCCGGATCTTCCGAATACTTTTTCACGAACTCTTCGAAGTTTGCAGCATTCACCACTTTCACCAAACTGTCGGCCAATTTCTTCGCAGAAGCAATTTTAGGAGTATCTCCTTTTTGTGCGCTGATCAAAATGTGACGCACTTTCATAACCGTAGTGTTGAAGTTTACAACCTTAGCGATACGTGTAGCCCCTTTGCTGTCTACATACGGACCTACCAACTGACCAATTGCTGCAGTTTTGAAAACCGTATCCATTGCTACAGGGTAAGTCAAGCCTTCGCGTGCTTTCGGATCACCTTCCGGACGGAAAGTCATCATATTCCCCGAAGCATACATTCTTGGCAATTCAGATTTTTCCAGGATAAACAAGGAATCATTTGTGGATGCAGCAAATTGTTTTTTAAGATCTCTCATTTCTCTGTTGAACACAGAAGAATCTGATTTGGAAGGAACGATCGTTACATCAAAGTATTTCACATCACGACCTGCCATTACCTGGTATTTCGGTTTGTCTTTGTTCTTTTCATAGAAAGCACGAACTTCTTTGTCAGAAATTTTCATCTGATCATCTGTAATATCGCGGTAAGCACCCATTACAAAGGATACTGACTTGGATTCGTTTTTCGCCAAATATTCGTTTTTCGCTTCCAATTTCGTTACGTACGCGCCCTGACCTAAATACTGGAAGTATTTTTCCTGCATACGCTGCGTACGGATTGCTTCTTTTGTTCTTTTCCAGCCTTCAACTGCATTCGGATCCGTAGATTTTTCCTGGTCCTGAACATATTTCTCCAATTGAGCAGCATTGAATTGTCCTGTTGCAGGATCTGTAAATGCCTGCTGGATCTCCGGCAATAAAGTAAATCCTTCTTCTCCGTAAAGGAAAGAAGTAAATTCTTTTTCGGAAACAGCCAACCCAAGTGCTTCGTACTCACCTTTCAGGATGATTTCGTCAACAGTTGCAGACCATGCTTTATCAGCAGACTGCTCCTCATCTTTCTCAGTATACTCACGCTGCTGCTGCTGATATTGCTGCATGTCAGACATTTTAAACTGATTGTACTTAGCATTGTATATTGCCGTATCTACCTCGTTTCCGTCGATTGTACCAAGCGTACCTCTGTCAGTGGAGGAACCGATTTTATCAAATAATCCGGTAAGGATAAAAGTCAAAAGAGCTAAACCTGTGATCCCTACAAGGAGGTAACGCATGTTTCTAATTCTACCGATGATTGCCATTCTATATTTTCTTTTAAGGGTGCGAATATAATCAGTTGTCCTGACTTTTTAAACCTTTCTACTTTTTTTTGTTGTTTCTGACTCAATTATTTGTATAATTTGATTCGTCAAACCTTTAAGAAAGGTTAAAAACACGAAAGTGTGAATCCGGATCGGCAACTCTGTCGTAACTTGAAAAAAATTATTCATGAAACACGTCATTTTCTTTTTAATCGTTACTCTTCTGTCAGTAAGTGCCTGCGGACAAAAAAATAAAACCGCGGAAGTTCCAGTTCCGAAAACCAGTGCCGAACTATCCAAATACCAGGTTGCTTACTTCGGAAGTGGCTGTTTTTGGTGCGTCGAAGCCATTTATGAATCAGTGAAAGGAGTCGCCGAAGTGGAAAGTGGTTATTCCGGCGGGCATATTGAAAACCCCACTTATGAAGCAGTTTGCACCGGAACAACCGGACATGCTGAAACGGTGAAAATTTACTACGATTCAACGGTCATTTCTTACGACGAATTACTGAAGGTCTTTTATGATTCTCATGATCCGACCACACTGAACCGACAAGGCCCGGATGCCGGAACACAATACCGTTCGGCTATTTTTTACCAAACGGATTACGAGCGCGATCACGCAAAGGCTTATATTCAGAAATTATTATTGGAAAAGAAATTCCCTCGAATCACTACGGAAGTAGTCCAATACACCGCTTTCTACAAAGCAGAGGAATACCACCAGAACTTCGAATGCAGAAACCCGAATAACGGATATGTGCAGGCCGTTTCTCAGCCAAGATTGGAGCAGTTTAAGATTAAGGCTCCTGAAATGTTGAAAACAAAATAATATTTTTGTGGGGACGCGATGCATCGCGTCCCCACAATGTTTTGTTTTCAATTCAAATTATCCAAATAATCCTCCACCTCTCTTACGTGTAGCATTGGAATGGAACACACACCTGCGGCACAAACGGTTGCTTCTGGTTCACCTGTATAACGCACCAGTAAAAACGGGGAACTTTGTTTTCTGAACACATTCCAGTCGGCCGTTTTTGGAATCGTAAGCAAACGCACTTCTTTTTGAAACCGCAGCAGCAACATTGCCCAATTGGAATAACCGGAACCGTATTGTTCCATTCCTTCGATCACATTCTGAAGCATTTGTTTGGCTTTGGCTTCGTAATCGAGCTCATCTGCAAGTAAAGACAGGGAAAGCAGGTTATGTGCCATGATGCTGTTTGTTGATGGGATCACATTGTCATTAATCTCCATTTTCCGGGCAATCAGGTCGTGATTATTCGCCGTGAAAAAGAACATTCCGGACTGCTCATCGTAGAAGTTTTTTAATGTATAACGACATAATTCCTGGGCGAACACCAAATCTTCCACATCTCCGGTCACCTGGTAAAGCGCAAGGAAAGCCTGGATTGTTGTGGCGTAGTCATCCAAAAAACCTGTGATGAATGAATGTTGATTCTGACGTGTATGGAACAGTTGAAAATTTTGGTCAACCTGGTAATCCCTGATCCACCGGGCAGCCTGTAAAGCAAGTTTCAGGTAGGAATGGTCTTCCGTTGCTTTGAAAGCTTCCAGCAAACCGGTTATCGTGAGCGCATTCCAGGCCGTTAGGCACTTCGTATCCGTAACAGGAGCAATTCGCTTCTTCCTGATGTGTAATAAGGTATCGAGTTGGGACTGAATTTTTGCGGTATCCACCTCCGGATTGTTTTTACAAAACTCTTCCCAGGTTTCATTTCTTACCAAAACCCATTGCTGGTGTTCCCAGTAGCCTTTGTTTCCCGGATTGTAAAATTGCCAGAACCAGGATGCATTTTCGCCCAGCGCGGTTTCAATCTCTTCTTTTGTCCAGACATAATACTTTCCTTCCACTCCTTCCGAATCGGCATCCTGCGCCGCAAACAAACCACCTTCTTCACTTTGCATTTCGCGCTCCAACCATCCGAGTGTCTGGTCCAGCACACGTTTGTATTCCGGTTCTTTCGTTTGAGTATAAGCCTGTGCATAGACGCTCAATAATTGTCCGTTATCGTAAAGCATCTTCTCAAAATGCGGTATTTTCCACAATAAATCAACTGAATACCGCGAAAAACCTCCTCCAAGCTGATCGTAGATTCCTCCCAATGCCATTTTTCGCAAAGTCAGGTTCACATATTTTTGAATGTCTTCTTTTTGTTCCAACATTCCGTAATGCAGTAAAAACTCCAGGTTGCTTGGAAGCGGGAATTTGGGTGCTGTAGTCGGGCCGCCTTCTACCATATCCATTCGTTGCTGCCACCTGCGGACCAATTCCCATAATTTATCATCCGGGAAAGGGGTTAAGGGTTCTGCAACTACTATCAAATCCGATTGCTGCACGCCATCAGAGAGTTCTTTGGCATATTCCAGCACTTTTTCGGGTTCGGAAGTGTAGGTATGATGTAGTGACTTCAATACGTGCATCCACTGTTCTTTTGGAAAATAGGTTCCTCCATAGATGGGTTGTCCGTTCGGAATGGTGAAACAATTTAACGGCCATCCGCCCCGCTGGGTCATTAATTGAACAGCTGTCATGTAAACCTGGTCCACATCCGGGCGTTCTTCCCTGTCGACCTTGATACAGACAAAATGCTTGTTCATCAATGCAGCCACTTCTTCATCCTCAAAACATTCGTGTTCCATGACGTGGCACCAGTGACAGGCAGAATACCCGACTGAAACCAGCACCAGTTTTTGTTCTTTCTCTGCCTGCTCAAAAGCTTCCTTCGACCAGGGAACCCAGTTTACGGGATTGTGCGCGTGCTGCTGCAGGTAAAGACTGCTTTCGTGAATGAGCTCGTTTGTGTATTGTTCCATAAACTAAAGGTACGAATTGTCTTCCAAAACCACGATAGCCACTGACCAAATCCCGCACGTGCGGGATCCGTATTTTTGTTTGTGGGGCGTCAAATAATCCCCAAATCGATGCAGATAATAAACAAACATTGGTCTATTCCCAATTTGGATTAATTTTGTACCTCAATTTTAATAGATGTGAAGCAGTTACAACCCTTTCATGTGCTTATTTACCTTGCCGGGATCCTGGTGTTATTAACGGGTATTAGTTTTTTAGTTAAAGGAGATTCCATTGATCTGTTTGGAATGGACGTCCGCTTCCTTACATTGAATGATGCGCTAACTCCTGCGAAACCTGCCGAAAAGAAGGATATTACCAATATCGTTCAGGTAGACACCGTGAATATTGAAGGAGTTTCTGCAGATACAACGATCAAGAACACTTTCGAATCGGATGGAAAAATGGGCGCACCTGCCGGTGGGACACTCTCTGCAGAAGCCGCTACAAGTCTTCAATACACTGAAAAAGGAAAAGAAGCACTTCACACCTTCTTCCAAAAGCTGGATGGAGCTGCCCAGGGAAAAAAAGTAAGAATTCTGCATTACGGTGATTCGCAAATTGAAGGAGACAGAATGACGTCCTATATTCGCCAGCGCCTGCAAACCCAATTCGGTGGATTTGGCCCGGGAACGATTCCTGCCAAAAACGAGTACAATACCATTACTTTCAAGCAAACCTGCTCGCCCAACTTTACGCGTTATACCGCATTTGGCGGGGCAAGCCTGAAATCTAAAAAATACGGTTCCATGAATACTGCTGCCCGGTTTACACCGGAAATGGATAGTGTTCAAATGTTAAGTGCAACTTCTGTGAGAGAGGCATTTATTGAAATTGAACCGACCAAAACAGCTTATTCAAGAGCAAGAACATACAATCATGCAAAAATGTTCTATACCAGTTGTTATGCTCCCTGCAAGATCAAAGTCTACAACGGAACAGCCCTCGTTCACGAAGACAGCTTGCAAAACGATGGAAAATACCACGTCCTTTCATTGGAGTTTCCTTCGACCCCAGGCAAACTGCGTTACGAATTCTCAGCATCCGTCAGCCCCACGATTATTGGATTCTCGCTTGAAAGTGATTATGGAGTGATGGTCGACAACATTGGAATGCGGGGATCAAGCGGAACATTCTTCGGTAAGATCGATCACAATACAGCATCCAAAATGTATGCGGACCTGAATGTGGAAATGGTGATCATGCAGTTCGGAGGAAACGGTGTTCCATACATGAACGATTCTTCGTCGGTGAGACGTTATGCAAAACAGTTCAAAGGTCAGTTATATACCGTGAAAAAACTGCGTCCGTCAGCTTCCATCATCGTTATCGGACCAAGTGATATGTCGATGCAGTCTGCAACCGGCCGTGTAACATATAAAATGCTTCCCTTCCTCGTTGAGGAGATGACACGTGTTTCAAAAGAGGTGGGAGCCTGCTATTGGGACCTTTTCAGCGCAATGGGTGGAGAAAACTCGATGCCGAGCTGGGTAGATAAAGGACTAGCCGGAAACGACTACATCCACTTCACGAACCGCGGAGCAAGTATTGCATCACAGCTTTTCTTCGATGCATTTGCTGCAGAGTATGTCAAATGGAAACAAGGAGCTCAATAAGAACGGCATGTTCGTTGCTAAAATGAAATATTGGATGAAGTTTAGTTTTTATACCGCATTTTTAATTGCCTCTCTTATTGCCTGCTCCGGTCAGTCACAAGTAGCAATCCTGCGTGATAAAAATCCGCTTGACAATTATGTGTTTCCCGAATTCCACCATTTGGACACGAACTTAAAGCGCCAATATCCCTTCATTAATTTTGAGAACAATTGTTTTCGCTTTTACAGTCCGCAGAGTACCAATTGGGAACATTTTTTCCAGGATTTCAGGAACATGGTTACTGAAAAGAACTGCAAATTAAACTTTTACCACATCGGCGGGTCTCATCTCCAGGCGGACGTGTACACACATGATATCCGCACCTATCTTCAAACCCACTGGCTGAATATTCCCGGGGAACGCGGATTAATCTTCCCGTTCGACCTGGCAAACACGAATAATCCCTGGAATTATGAATTCCATTCGAGAAATCATTGGACCACTTACAGAAGCGTGAATTTTAACCGGCCGGAAGGAATTGATTTCGGATTGCTCGGTGCGGTTGTGGAAACGACCGATTCCATAGTAGATGTCCGGTTCAATTACGACAAAACGGATGTAAAGCCTGGTTTTACGAGGATTCGCATTTATCATAACAAAGGAACTTTTCCGTATGAACTGAACTTCGGTCCGGATGAAATTTTGATCGTTAATAAATTCCGGAATGAAACGCTGGGGTATACGGAAGCCGTATTTACAGATCCGGTAGATACTTTCAATCTGCAGTTCACCCGATTGATTGCCGGCCCTTACCGTTTACAGTTGAATGCATTCCAGTTGAGCAATGCTTTTCCGGGAATTTCCTATACTGCTATCGGCATAAACGGGGCCGGATTGTATACGTACCTGGCCAATACCAATTTCGAGGAACAGTTAAAAGAATCTCCACCGGATTTCTTTGCTTTTTCTGTAGGCACCAATGATGCGAATGTCCCCTATGCTTCCTTTAGCCCGGAAACCTATAAGAGCAACCTGGAAAAAATGATGCTGAAAGTGCTGGCAGCCAATCCGGATTGTGCCATTTTGCTCACTGTCCCGAACGATGCCGGTTATAGAAAGAAATACCTCAATAAAAATGTGGCTCGCCAGCGAGAAGTAATCATCGAACTGGCCCGGAAATACGAATGCCCGGTTTGGGATTTGTACGGAATTATGGGCGAACTGGGTTCTTCCCGCACTTGGAAAGCAGCAGGGCTCATGCGTGGAGATTTAGTTCACTTCACCGCACCAGGCTATCATTTGAAAGCCGATTTGTTCATAGATGCTTTTGAAAAGTGGCTGGAACAAATGGAAAAAAGAAAATACATCAATTAAATTGCTTTAACCCTTTTATGGAATCGTTGCACCGCATCTTTAGTTTCACACATATGTCAGCAGATGACCTGGCATTTAACCGTCTGGATTTCTGGATTTTCTTCCTGGCTTTCATGGTGCTCTTTAGTTTCCTTCACCAAAACAAGCTGGTGCGGAGTATGTTCATTACGGTGGCCAGTTTGTTCCTGTACTTTAAAACTTCCGGTTTTTTCGTGACGCTTTTGGCACTTTCTGTGGTCGTCAATTTCTTACTGGGGAAATGGATCTTTAAGGTCGACAGCAAATTGAAACGTAAGTGGATTATTGCACTTTCGGCAATTTTCAATCTATTTTTCCTGGGTTATTTTAAATACGCGCATTTTTTTACCGACTCCTTCAACAAAATGTTCCATACGAAGTATGAGATCTTCAACTCCTTTGCTCAGTGGGGGAATGGATTTTTCGGGTCCGGAACTTTTGAAGAAATGATACTGATGCCTGCCGGAATCAGTTTTTTCACCTTTCAGTCGATCAGTTATGTGGTAGATATCTACCGCAAGGAAATTGAGCCGGTGAAGAATATTTGGGACTATTCTTTCTACGTAACCTATTTCCCGCATGTGTTGATGGGACCGATCGTTCGTGCACGCGATTTCATTCCGCAGATCTATCAGAAATTCCAGTTGAGCCAGAAAGAATTCAGCGAAGCAGTGTTCATGATCGTAAAAGGACTTTTCAAAAAGATCGTCCTGGCAGATTTTATCGCTACCCATTTTATCAATGCCATTGTAGACAATCCGGATCCCTATCCCGGCTACTGGAGTGTGATTGCCATGTGGGGATATTCCCTACAGATCTACGGGGATTTCTCCGGTTACACCGATATCGCAATCGGGATTTCCAAACTCATGGGATTCGAACTGCTGCCGAACTTCAACTCTCCTTACAAAGCAAACAGCGTGGCGGATTTTTGGAGAAGATGGCACAAATCACTGGGATCCTGGTTGAGAGATTACTTATACATTCCGCTTGGAGGAAATAAAAAAGGAACGATCGGAACTTTCATCGCGATTATCGTCATTTTCGTGTTCCTGATCTTTATTACAGGCTGGTACGAATTGATCTTCGTGTATGTCGGTCTGATGAGTTTGTACGGGATTGCCATCCTGATCAGTCCGAAAGTGAAAACCTTCATGTACCGCGATTTGAACCTGTTGATCACCATGATTCTCGGAGGATTGTGGCACGGAGCTTCTCAAAATTTCGTGATCTGGGGAGCAATGAACGGCTTGGCTTTGGTTATTTACAATCACTGGAAGAAAGTATCTCCGTATGAAAAGAGTTCCTGGTGGATCGTTCACTTTTGGAGAATTTTACTGACTTTTAACTTCATCACCTTTACACGAATCTGGTTCAGACTGAAAGAAGAAGGAGCTCCGGAAAAGATGCTTGACCGGATTTTCAATCACTTTCTGGATTATAAATGGGAAACTTTCTACACGTTCATAAACACGTATTATCCTGCCCTTCTGGTCATGGCCCTTGGATTCTTCCTTCACTGGATGCCGCAAAGATGGAAAGATTTTATGGTGGGAAGTTTCGTGAAAACCCATTACGTTCTGCAAATGTTAATCATTGCTATTTTCGTCGTGATCTTATACCAGGCAGCTTCCAATTCCTTCCAGCCTTTCGTATATTTGGAGTACTAAAAACACGCTTCGACTCCGCTCAGCGTCCCTTTAATATGAAAGCAGACTGAGCGTAGTCGAAGTCTGAACATTTGAACGATTAATTATTTAAAACATGTTACCTGAAGTGCGCTTTAATGATCTGGGACTGATCGATTACCGGGAAGCCTGGGATTACCAGGAGAAACTCTTCGGGGAAGCTATTGCCCTGAAAATTGAGCGCAGGAACGGAACCAGTTCGGAAGAAACCAAAAACCACCTCCTGTTCTGCGAACATCCGCATGTGTTTACGCTGGGGAAAAGCGGTACGGAAGATCATTTATTGTTGAATGAAGCAGGTTTGGAAGAACACGAAGCCAAGTTCTACAAGATCAATCGAGGAGGTGACATCACTTACCACGGACCCGGACAATTGGTTGCTTATCCTCTTTTTGACCTCGATTATTTCTTCACGGACATTCACAAATACATGCGTTACCTGGAAGAAGCAGTCATTCAGGTGTTGGCACATTACGGAGTCACAGGTGAACGTTCACAGGGTTTCACCGGTGTTTGGATTGATCCTGAAAAACCAACTGCCCGGAAAATCTGTGCGATGGGCGTTAAATCTTCCCGCTGGGTAACGATGCACGGGATCGGATTCAACATAAATTCAAATCTTTCCTATTTTTCTCATATTGTGCCTTGCGGAATTGAAGATAAATCAGTAACTTCCTTGCAACAGGAACTTGGCAGAGGGGTTGATATGCAGGAAGTAAAAGACCTCCTAAAGGAAAAACTGGCCTCCCAATTCGGATACACTTACGCACAATAGTCATGAAACGCACCCTACTCAAATGGTTAAAGCGAACCGGTTGGTTTGTCTTAATTCTATTTTTATCCCTCAATATTTTTGTTCTTTTAAGCGGCAGATTTTACCTGTACAAAGGAATTTACTCCACTTATCTGCAGGGAGAAACTTCGCCAACGATCTATGACCTGGATAAATTCCACAATGCTACGGTCAAGGCCTCCAAAAAAAGTGAACCGTGGGATTTCAGGCTTGCCAAAAACGAACTGCTCAACAAGGACGATCTGAAATACATGGACACCTGGCTGACCTCCTCCTTCCTGATCGTGAAAAATGACCAGGTAATTTACGAGCTTTATTGGGGTGAACACCATCCGGAAACGGTTTCCAATTCATTTTCCGCAGCAAAAACCGTAGTCAGTATGCTGATCGGGATTGCTTTGGAAGAAGGTGATATCAAAAGCCTGGATGAGCCGGTTCACAAGTACATTCCTGAATTTACCGGGAAAGGAAAAGAAAAGATTACCATCCGGCATTTATTGGCCATGTCTTCCGGATTGGATTGGACAGAAAGCGGTAAAAACCCTTTGTCTGAAAATGCAGAATCCTATTATGGCTGGGATTTAAGAGGATTGGTTACCCGCCAGCATGTGGAACGCGCTCCCGGAAAAGAATTTATTTATCAAAGCGGGAATTCCCAGCTGCTTGCCTTTATCCTTGAAAAAGCCACCGGTAAAGACCTTTCTCAATACGCTTCTGAAAAATTATGGCAGCCAATCGGTGCCGAATCTGACGCATTCTGGAGTTTGGATAAAAAGGGAGGTGACGAAAAAGCATTCTGTTGTTTATACAGTACTACCCGCGATTTTGCCCGGATCGGAAAAACACTGGCTAATCACGGAAAATGGAATGACAAACAAGTGATCCCTGCTTCCTACTTTGATGAAATGGTGAAAAATCCGGTCATGTCAACAGAAGAAGGTGTTCCGAATACTCGTTATGGCCTGCATATCTGGACGTATGTAAGTGACGGCCATCCGGTTTACTACTGCCGCGGAATCAGAGGGCAATACATTATTGCTATTCCGGACGAAC
>CAMLDR010000025.1 GCA_946478775.1 uncultured Flavobacteriales bacterium | reverse complement strand
ATCTGCTTCTACAGGAGCCAGTGTGAGTGCAAGCCCAACGACAACAACAACTTACACCGTTACCGGAACAAGCGGAAGCTGTTCTGCAACCCAAACAGTAACGGTAACTGTAACTCCTCTCGCTCTTACGGTATCCCCGAATGCAAGCATCTGCAGCGGAGCATCCACGACATTAACGGCAACGGGAGCAACGAACTATTCCTGGTCACCGTCAACAGGTTTATCTTCTACTACGGGAGCAAGTGTAACCGCAAATCCATCCACAACAACCACTTATACTGTTTCTGGAACCAGCGGAAGCTGTACGGCTTCTTTACCTGTTACTGTCACCGTAACACCGATTACGGTAACTGCATCTCCGAGTACGAGTATTTGCAATGGCGCTTCCACTCCGTTAAATGCATCAGGAGCTACTACTTACAGCTGGAGTCCTTCGATTGGATTGTCTGCTGTAACCGGTGCAAATGTTACTGCAAATCCAAGTGTTACGACCACCTACACGGTTACCGGAAGTGTAGGAACTTGTACCAATAGCGCAACTATGACCGTAACTGTTAATCCGATTCCAACGGTAACGGCTGCCAACAATGGTCCTTTGTGTGAAGGAACTACCTTACTACTTACAGCAAACAGCTTACCGGGAACGAATTACAGCTGGTCCGGACCGAATGGTTTCACAGCTTCTACTCAAAACGCTTCTGCTCCTGCTACACTAAGTGCAGGAGGAACCTATACGGTAAATACGACTTTGAACGGATGTACGTCTTCCACCACAACAACAGTAGTTGTCAACTCTGCACAAATGCCTGTCATTACTGCTGCAGGGCCTTTCTGTGAAACAGCTTCTAGCTCCCTCCTTTCTGCCAGTATACAAGGCGGTATCTGGTCAGGAGATGGAATTGCGGATGGAGCAAGCGGTGAATTTTCACCGTCACTGGCCGGGCCTGGCGCTCATATCATATCCTATAATCTTACGGGAGGTTGTGCAACACCCGGAATGCTGACCATCTTAGTAAATCCTATGCCGGTGGTACAAATTGCTACTCCGAATTCATCAGGTTGCGCGCCGTTTACAGCCACACTGACAGATGAAAGTACTCCTTCGTCCGGTTCAATTACCTGGGATTTTGGTGACGGATCTGCCAATTCAAATCAATTGGACAGTGTTGATCACACATTCAACAATCCGGGATGCTACGACCTAACAGTCACTTCTGTGAGTTCAGCAGGATGTTCAACAACCACTACGTTCCCAAGCTTTGTTTGTGTACTTCCGAATGCGGTAGCCGCATTTTCAGTAAATAATCCGGTACACGGCTTAATGAACCCGGAATTCCATACGATTAACTCTTCGTCTAACGCGACTATTTATTCCTGGGATTTTGGCGACGGAGAAGTAAGCAACTTGTTTAATCCAAGCCATACGTATACCGGAGGTGCGGGAAGCTATGTAATCACATTGATTGCAAACAATGCCGGGAACTGTCTGGACATGACCCAATTAACGGTCACTATCGAAGAAGAATTGGTTTTTTATGTTCCAAATACCTTTACACCGGATGGTGATGAATTCAACAATGTATTTTTCCCTGTATTTACTTCCGGTTTTGATCCGTACAATTATACCATGACGATTTATAATCGATGGGGAGAAACTTTATTCGAATCAAATAACACCGAAGTTGGCTGGGACGGAACATATAATGGAGAATTGTGTAAGTCGGGGATCTATACCTGGACAATTCGTTTCAAATCATCAGGATCGGATAAAAAGATCACGAAAATAGGACACGTGCAATTATTGAAATAATCCGCCATACGGTTGGTAAAATGTGGGCACGTGATTAATCGCGTGCCCACATTGTTTCAATTATTTTTATTTTGACCAATATTCAAATGCTTTTTTCTGTGCGTTGTTCGGATTTTCGATAATGCGAACACCATATTCCAAATAGAAACTTCTTTGCACTTCCGGCAATGGCAGTTCCAGGATTTTCCCCTGTCGGATAACGGTTAACTGTTTATTCTGATCATCCAGGTAATTCAACCATTGGTCGATATCGCCATTCAGCTTAAAGTCATTTACCCCAATAATTTCATCGTTGATCATCAAACCTGCCAAATCAGCCGGAGAACCCGGATAGATCGCTGCAACCTGAAAATGTGCTCCCAGCTGTAAAGCTTTAAACCCTACTCTGCCGGCAGAATATCGCTGATTAGGCTTATGAGTCAGTTCCAATCCGATGGATTCCAATGCTTCCGTTAAAATAGCTTCAAAAGGCCTTGTTCCATAAAAATAATCTTGGATCAACTCTTCTATTTCCGGACCTGCCAATTCCTTTAACAAGCCCAAATAATCTTCTTCGCTCACACCCTTCCCATTCAATGCAAAGTTGAAATACAGGCGTTTCATCAATTCATCCAGTCCGTGTTTATTTGCTGAATATTCCCGGATTTTTATATCACAAACAAAAGCAAGCAAACAACCCTCCGTGTAAATGGAAACTTTACGCCCCGGTGCTCCGGGAACATAACCATCCAGCCAGGTATCGTAAGAGGAATCTGCAACAGAGTAATGGAAACGACCGAAGTTATCAAAATGCTTTTGCAGTTGTCCGGTGAACTCGTGCAAATATTGCGTCAAATCAAACACTCCGGATTTGTAGAGCATTAAATCCCCCATGTAAGTAGTTACGCCTTCACAGAGGTAACCAAGCCTGGAAAGATTTTCTGTTTGATAATCATAAGGGAACATCTCAATCGGACGAATAGCCTTCACGTTCCAGGTGTGGTACAATTCATGGGAAGAAACGCCTAATAGTTCCTTGTAAAGCGCTCCAAAAACATCGTATGTTGGTCCAAGGGAAATGACCGTAGATTTCTGATGCTCTACGCCGTGATATGCCTTGTAAGGCAAAATGTGAAACAGGAAATGATAATGGGGAACCGGGAATTCTATAAACTTCTCGATCTGTTTATCTGTAAATGCTTTGAAGTCTGTAATCAAACGTGACCACTCAGGGGAGCAATCTCCCTGAAACCACAAATGGAAGACCGTTCCATTCGATTCGTATTGATTGTACTGCAGGGAAGCCGAACAAATAAAGGGTGAATCGGCTAATTCGTCAAAATTCGCAGCTTTCAGCACATTCCCTTCTCTTTCCATCGATCCGGCAATATTCCAATCGGATGGAATGTTCAGAATTACTTCGCAAGGCTCATCCTTTTTTCCTTCCTGGTAAATAAAACAATTCACCGGGTTGGAATACAACATCTCCTTGGTTAAATAGGTGGATCCTGCGTTCAATTCAGATGCATAATAGCTATATTCCACCCGAATAGAAGTAGGTTCGGAAACCAAAATTTCCCAGGAAGAGAGATCTGCCTTTCGAAAATCAACAGCTTTTCCTTCGGAGGTAAACACTTTAAATCCTCTGACATTCTTTGCAAAATTACCCAGTTCATATCTTCCGGGCCTCCATTTTGGTAAATGAATAATTGCATTTGGCGCTACATTTTCAAAGATCACTTTGAATTGGATGTATTGCTGATTTGCCTGTTCGATTGCTAAATGATACTGAGCCATTGGATGAGTTTTCGCCAAAATTAGAAATTCCCCAAGGAATAAACGCGTTTTTTGAAATATACACTTCCTCCCTGGAGGGAGGACCAAGGAGGGTGGCTGCTCAAATCGTTTACCACCTCCCTTAATCCCTCCTCAAGTAGGGAGACTTATGAAATTTTCAATTCAATCATATATTCGTTCACAATTCCTGAGAATTGATTAATTTCGTGCCATTACCATTTTATTGAAAAGAGAAATGAATTACGATATCATAGTTATTGGGAGTGGTCCCGGCGGATATGTTGCCGCTATTCGCGCATCACAATTGGGTTTGAAAACAGCAATTGTAGAGCGTGATTCATTGGGTGGAATTTGTTTAAACTGGGGATGTATTCCAACAAAAGCATTATTGAAAAGTGCAAACGTGTTTGAATACATTCAACATGCATCTGATTACGGAATTACCGTAAAAGATTCAAAAGCAGATTTCGGAGGAATGGTGCAACGTTCCAGAGGTGTTGCCAATGGAATGAGCCAGGGAATCCAGTTCCTGATGAAGAAAAACAAAATTGATGTCATCAAAGGTACCGGAGTTTTAAAAGCAGGAAAAAAAGTGGCTGTTACAGGTGAAGACGGTAAGGTTACTGAATACACTGCGGATAAAGGATTGATTATTGCAACAGGAGCGCGCTCCCGTCAATTGCCGAACTTACCGCAGGACGGATCGAAAATCATCGGGTACCGTGAAGCGATGAGCATGAAAACGCAGCCTAAGAAACTGGTTGTTGTGGGTTCAGGTGCTATCGGTGTGGAATTTGCTTATTTCTATAATGCGATCGGAACAGAAGTAACGATTGTGGAATATTTACCGAACGTGGTTCCGATTGAAGATGAAGACATATCCAAACAATTGGAGAAATCCTTCAAGAAAGCAGGAATTAACATCATGACAAATGCCTCTGTTGAAGCGGTCGATACTTCCGGAAAAGGATGTGTCGTGACTGTTAAAACAGCTAAAGGGGAAGAAAAGATCGAATGTGATGTGGTTCTTTCTGCTGTTGGAATTCAGGCAAATATTGAAAATATCGGATTGGAAGAATTAGGAATCGTTGTAGACAAAGGAAGAATCCTTGTAAATGATTTCTACCAGACGAATATCCCTGGTTATTTTGCAATCGGAGACGTTATTCCTACCGCTGCTTTAGCTCACGTAGCTTCTGCCGAAGGAATTATCTGTGTAGAGAAAATTGCAGGCCATCATCCGGAACCGTTGGATTACGGAAACATCCCGGGATGTACATACTGTTCTCCGGAAGTTGCATCTGTGGGGCTAACAGAAAAAGCGGCGAAGGAAGCTGGAATGGAGATCAAGATCGGTAAATTCCCGTTCTCTGCATCCGGTAAGGCATCTGCTGCCGGAGCGAAAGATGGTTTTGTGAAATTGATCTTCGACGCGAAATACGGTGAATTGCTTGGAGCTCACATGATCGGAGCAAACGTAACTGAAATGATCGCTGAGATTGTTGCTATCCGCAAACTGGAAGTAACAGGTGAAGAATTAATCAAAACGGTTCACCCGCATCCAACAATGTCTGAAGCAGTGATGGAAGCTGCTGCAGCTGCATACGGTGAGGTGATCCATTTGTAATTAAGATTAAAAACGCTATATATTGAAAGCCTTCGGAAGAAATTCCGAAGGCTTTTTTGTTGGAATCATGTAGACACGCGATTAATCGCGTGCCTACATTTAGCAAATTATTCAAAAACTACTGATTTCGTTCAATTCTTCCCATTTGGTTGAATGGGCGCAGAATAAACAGAAATTTGATTTATCGCATCCGGATAATTTTCAACAAGCTGTATTTTTTTATTGAATTTGTAAAACAAAAATTCTAACTTGGGTTCACCAAAACAGAACTGATTCTCTCTTCTCTCCTATAAGATCTAACAGGGTTATTGACTCGGTACTATTGATTTTGTAAATAAACGAACACAACTATTTACTTATGGCTTCACTCAATCCGATTGCAGGAGCTTTGGGTACTCAAAGAGCAGCGCATTTATTGCGTCGTGCTACCTTAGGACCAAGACTGCAGGATATTTCCAGTTTCGCGGGAATGACCGCACAAGCGGCTTTTACAGCACTGACACAAGTTCAGCCCATTCCGGCACTTCCAATCGATCCTTCCAGCGGTACTGACTGGGTTTATCCCAATACGGTAAGTCCGACCAGTATGAACCTGAACGATTATACCCGGAGCTGGTGGATGGAAAATATGCGTTCCGGCGGGGCAAACCTCACCGAACGAATGATTTGGTTCTACCATACGCATTTCCCGATGATTATGAGCAGGATCGAAAATCATCCGCAATTTGCCATTGATTACATTCGTTTATTGTCTTATTATGCTCTTGGAGATTATAAAGCACTGACAAAAGCACTGGTGATCGATAATGCCATGCTGCTTAACCTGGACGGAAACCTGAACATAAAAGGTGTTCCGCAGGAAAACTTCGCACGCGAATTCCTGGAATTGTATACCGTTGGGAAAGGCGAAGAAGTGAGTTTGGGGAATTACACCAATTTTACCGAACAGGATGTGCAGGCATTGACCAAAGCATTGACAGGTTGGGGAATTGATCCGACTTTCCAGACCATTGATCCGGTAACGAATATTCCCACCGGAAAAGTGAAAGGTTCTGCCACCACTTCTTCTCAACACGATGTCACTGCAAAACAATTCTCAAGCGCTTTCAACAGCCAGGTTATTCAGACAGGAAGTGTCACCGGATCCAATGCCGCTGTAACGGCTGTTTATACAGAACTGGATGATATCGTGAATATGGTTTTCGATTCTCCGCACACAGCAAAGCACATTTGCAGAAGACTTTACAGGGAATTCGTTTACTACGATATAACAGCTGAAGTTGAAACGGATATCATTGAGCCTTTGGCAGCTACATTGGTCAGCAGCAATTACAACATGACTTCCGTATTACAGGTGCTTTTTCAAAGTGAGCATTTTTACGACATGGATACACCGATCACGGAAGATAACAATATCGGCGCGATCATCAAATCGCCTATGGACCTGGTTATCGGAACGATGCGTTTATTCAATCTGACAGTTCCCGATAAAACAACCCAGCTTCCGGCACATTATGAAATGTACAGTCAACTGATCGGCGAACTGGAACTCCAGGGCCTTCCCTTCTTTGAACCGTATGATGTAGCAGGATATGACCCTTATTATCAGTTTCCGGATTATCACCGTTACTGGATCTCTTCCAATTACCTGGCAAACCGCTACAAATTCTCCGAATTGCTCATTACAGGATTTACAGGAATGAGCGGGATTTTACTGAAACTGGACGTGGTGGAATTTGTGGAGACCAACTGTTCGAACCCGGGAGATGCAACGATCCTTGTCCAGGAATTAGTGGAATGGCTCTTCCCTGTTACCATTGACGCCGTTCGTTTCAATTATTTCAGGGACGATGTCCTGCTGGACCAGCTTCCGGCCTCGAACTGGACTGCGGAATGGGCCAATTATGTAAATACGAGCAGTGACGTCAACGTGCGTTTGCAATTGGAATCACTGATCACCGCAATGATGCAGACACCCGAATACCAATTATTTTAAAACTACGCTCGATGGATAGAAGAGACTTTGTACGCATTTCATCTTTACTGGGAACAGGAATGCTCTTAAAATTCAATGGTATTGCATTAAGTACGGTTCAGCCCGATGGGATCCTGGAATCCATGGCTAAATCCAGCCTCAATGATAAAATCCTTGTATTGATTCAGTTACATGGTGGAAATGACGGATTGAATATGGTGATCCCGATCAACCAATACGGCAATTACTACAACCTGCGTCCCAATATTGCGATCCCGCAAAGTGGAACACGTCATTATATTACGCTCGACCCGAATTTACCAACCAATAAACAAGTGGGGCTTCACCCCGATATGGTGGGTTCAAAAGCGATGTACGATGACGGTAACATGGCCATCATTCAGAATGTTTCCTATGAGAACATGAACGGTTCCCATTTCCGAAGCAGGGACGTTTGGTACATGGGCGGAAACTACGACGACTATTTCAACTCCGGCTGGATGGGACGCTACTTTGAGCATTATTACCCGGATTATCCAACCGGTTATCCCAATGCAACGGTTCCTGATCCGCTGGCACTTGAAATGGGAACAGGAGTTTCACTGGCTTTCCACAGAAATCAGGGAATTCCGGCAGGACTTTCGATCCAAAACCCTGATGCATTCTACAACCTGATAAACAGTGTGGGTGCCGAAGAACCTACGAACTTCCCTCCTACGCACGCAGGTGATGAAATTGAATACATCATGCAGATCGAACGCCAGTCTAATAATTATGCTGAACGCCTGAGAGATGTTTACGATGCAGGAACCAATTCAGGAACAGTTTATCCGGACCTTTATCCTTATATCGCACCGAGCGGCTCTTTAAACAATCCGCTGGCACCGCAATTGAAAATTGTCTCGCGTTTGATCAGCGGCGGAATTGGAACGAAGATCTTCCTTTGCAGGATCGGTGGTTTTGACACGCATGCAAACCAGGTAATCAATAACAATACAACCATGGGCGGACATGCTGCTTTGATGTATCATATTTCGTCTGCTGTGAAAGCATTTTACGATGATCTGTCGAACCTGGGGTTAGCCGACCGTGTATTGACGATGACGTTCTCCGAATTCGGTCGCCGTGCAGCCTCGAATGCAAGTTACGGAACGGATCACGGGAACGCAGCTCCGATGCTGGTTTACGGAACGTGCCTGAATCCGGGAGTTTATGGAGATAATCCGGATTTGCAAAACCTGCAAAACGGAAATATTCCCTTACAGCACGATTACAGACAGGTGTTTACTTCGGTGGTAAAAGACTGGTTTGGCGCACCTGACGCAGCAATTGAACATATCCAATTTGAAAATTTCGTGGCAAATCGTGTAGATTATGTGGCCTGCAAGGAATTAAGTGTTACCGAACTATTCAAGGAGAATTTGTGGCTCAAATGTTATCCGAATCCGGCGAATTCAAGTATCAACATCTCTTATGTGTTGAAGAAAGAAACCAAAGTTCACATTGAAGTCAAAGATATTTCGGGCCGAACAATAGGCACCATTGCCGATGCACCAACTGTTCCCGGAGAACATATCCTTGATTTCAACTTATCCCGTTATGCCAACGGAACTTATTTTGTCACTTTAATCGCTAATGACAGCGTCGTTCTCACTGAAAAAGTAATCCTTTCCAAATAATGATGTTAAACAGAATTTTATGCTTCTTATCGGTCTTCCTGCTAAGCTACAGCGGAATGGCCCAAACAAAATACACTGTCCACCGAAAGAACCGGATTTACCTGGGAATTTCAGGTGGGATGAATTTTGGTGCTGCCCAGGTGGTTAAAGACTACAACCTGCTCTTGATTACTCCGCAGTCTTCAGCAACCAATACGGATGCAGAAAAAGATTACCAGCCTTTATTCCAAAACAGAGGTTCGCAGTTTGGCTTGTACTTTTCGTATTCGTTCAAAAAGAACCTGGCCATTGTGTTTCAGCCAGCTTATCAAACCAGCAGCTTCAATTACCGAACAGCTTATTCCTGGTCCGACACGGTAAACGGGGCAGATTTCGGCATAGAAATGATGCACCAGCAAAAATTGTCGGGTGTAAATCTTCCCTTATTACTTCGCTGGGATTTCACGGTTTCCCAATTCTCTCCCTATATCCAGGGAGGAATTTATGCCAATTTCAGACATCAGGCTAAGAAAACGATCTTCTACGATTACACAATCGATGAAGAAGTGGATAAAAAAACAGCAGATAAAACAGGTGAAGCAGATCTTACCCAGCATATGAACAAAGCAAATTTCGGCCTTTCTGCAGGTGTCGGATTTACCTATTTTGCCAATTATTTTGCCATCAGTCTCGAAAGTAATTTCCGTTATGGATTTCGTTCCATGGTCAATGAACAAAACCGGTATGCCGATTATACCGGGTTCAGTGTTCAATACCTGGATGTGATGGACCAGTTGAAATTGATGAACCTGGATATTCAACTGACGATTATGTTCCCGATTGACAACTCGATCTCTTTAGGAATTCTAAGAAAAAGCAGACATTAATCCGAACTAAATTCATTCGTATGAAGCTATTTATTTATTCAGTAATCTTTTTGGGTCTTGGATTGAGTTTTTCAAGCTGCAAGAAAGCCAAACCGGAAGAAATTCCTTTCATCAAAATCTATGATGATCAGGATGGGAACAAACATTTTAATCCCCTGAGCATCTCTGCCTCTGCAAGTAATGACGGCTATTTGGTCATGAGTGCTTACGACGGATGGCGCATTCATTTAATGAAGATCGACAATACCGGGGAATTTGTGTGGAACTACGAACTGCCCGCTAACTATGTCAATGCTGTTCCGAACCTGATCAAAAGCAATGGTCAGAATTATTTGGTCTGCATGGATGCCGTGGGTCTATTTACTTATGTACTGAAAATAGATGAAGCCAATCATTCTATCACTGAAGTTGCCACTTTCACAGACGTACTTTATCCTACTTATGCTTACCATTCCGGGCAAAATGTATACATCCAGAATTACAACCGATTAAGCATGCAGACAGGAATCCATAAATTAACAGCTGATCTTGGCTCCATTCTCCAATCTGCAGACCTGGACATTTTTACGGATGTGGAAGACCGGATTGTAGAACACATGACTTTTACCGGAAAACGTATGCCCTTCTTTGTGAGTTCTACACCAGAACAAAATTACATTGTCATGAACGGCTTCTACAATTACAGTTTTTCATTGATTTTCCTGGACCAGAACCTCAATTTTGCCGGAGTTTACAACGGGGCAGGGTTCAATGGTGGATTGTCGGCGATTTCTCCTTCAGGAGGCAATGCTTTTTCACTTGCCCGTTTTTCTTACGATAATCTCTATTACAATGCGAATGCGTCGCTTAGTCCCACAACTATCGATATCACGGAATCTATTCCTGCGCAGGGCCATTCGGAACTGGATGCCCAAAAGCCGGTTCTCATCAAAGATCTTTCGATCGGAGGTGCTTCCTATAAAGCTTTTCTTTCTTCCACCAGGAGCAATCAGCTCGTATTAAGCCTTTATTCCGGTGGGAATTTGGCCGGAAAAAAATACCTGGGAAAAAACATTCCTGTTACAGCTTGCGACTTTATTCAAAACGAAGCCGGAGAATTGCACATCCTTGTTCAGGCAAAAATTATGGGAAGTTTTGACCGGATTGCCATCATGAAGTTATCCAAAGAGCAGCTGGAAGAAATTCCGGAATGAATTGAAAAATAAAAAACGTGGGCACGCGATTAATCGCGTGCCCACGTTTTTTTTACATTATGCAATATTCTCGTCCAATAATTGATTCACCGAAGCAATCGTAAACTTTCCGGAATCAGGGCACAATTCAATATCGATACGCCCTAATTTCAATCCTCCGTAACCAACCTGGTTTACAAAAACGTTTTTTCCTTCTTTATTCTTAAATTCCTGCAAATCTTCCAGGAAAGTATGCGTATGTCCGCCAATAATGACATCAATACCTGATGTGGACACAGCCAATACCTTATCGGAAACCTGGCTGGTTTTGTACTCATATCCCAAATGCGAAAGGCAAATAACCACATCACACTTTTCTTCTTTACGCAGTTTATCTGTCTGATCCTGAGCAGTTGCAATCGGGTCGCGGTAGCTTAGTCCTTTCCAGCTTTCATTAGGTACCAGGCCTTGCAGATTTACGCCCAATCCAAAAACCCCGATCTTAAATCCGGCTTTCCTGATAATCGTATAGGGTTTTACCACTTCGGAAAGCGGAGTGGAACTCAATTCATAATTGGCATTTACCACCTGGAATGAAGCATGGGACAATGCACTTTTATAGGCTTCCATTCCGATATCGAAATCGTGGTTACCAAGCGTTACAATATCGTATTTCATGGCAGCCATGGTTTTCATTTCCAAAACTCCTTTAAACTTATTGAAATAAGGTGTTCCCTGGAAAATGTCTCCGGCATCCAGTAACAAAACATGGTCCTCCTGGCCGCGAATGGATTCAATCAAACTCGCTCTTCTGGAAACTCCTCCCATATTCGGGAACTTGGGGTGATTTACCGGAAACGGATCAATGTTGGAATGGGTATCGTTAGTATGCAGGATTACTAATTTGTTCTGCTTTTTTTGAGCGCTCATTAGCGAAGGAGCTATCATGGCAGCACCTGCAACTACACCTGTCTGCTGTAAAAATAATCTTCTTTCCATCTTACCAATTTATTCTTTCTTCGGGATAAAAAGTGATTTTTTGCTCTTTTTTAACAGCTTCAATGATAAAGTCACGGAAAAGAATATTGGTATCAAATCGCTGCAACGGATTGTTAAAGAAGAACATATTATCACCCCCATTTGCTAAAAAATCAGAAGTAACCACCCAAAAATAATTCCTTTCTTCGGCCAGTTTATCCGGAAAAACCAATTTTCCTTTTTCCAGTTTAAAACCACCGATAGGTTCCCCGCCTTTCTCTTTCAGATACACCTCCATTTCCGGAATTTTATCCAAAGACAATTTGAGAAAGACCATGCGGTTATCAAAGGGCATCACTTTGTAAATATCACCCACCGTAATCATTCCTTTAGGCAGATCAGCTCTTAATCCACCGATATTTATAAATGCTACAAGTGGTTCATTTTTGAAGAAGGAACTGTCTTTTGCTTTTTTGATCAATGCGTCACACAGCCAAAAACCCAAAGTAGAATTCGGTCTACCTGTAACCAGATCAGTAGTTGTTTCGCCGATCACCAATCCGAACTCTTTGAGCATTTCTCTCCGGTAGGGAGCTGTCAGCGAGTCCATTTCCACCGAGTTTTTGCTCGTATCGTCAATGTTCTGTTTCGATCCCTTTATCTGTAAATGATAAGAGCAGGCCGTAAGACCTGCTCCTATAAGAAAAAAAAGAAAAACAAGTTTCTTCATATTACTCAACGATGAATGTTCGTTCTACTTTTCCGTAAGGAGTTTCTACTTCAATGAAGTATGTTCCTGCATTGAATGCCGCAGTATTCAATTTCAAAACATCAGACGTTAAGTTAGTTTTATTTTCGATCAATTGACCGGATAACGCAACAATTTTGTAGCTCGTGATTTGCGTTCCGTTAACCTGAACAAATAGTTCTGTTTGAGCAGGAACAGGGAACACCACTAAATTTTGCTGCAACAATTGCTCGTTGATTCCCAAATCACCGCATCCTGCAGTCACATATGACATATTGGAAAAGTTAACATAACAAGTAAAATGAACACTATCCACGTATGGATTTCTATTTCCCTGTTGAGAGAAAATGTACTCGTTACGAGCAATCTCGTAATTATCCGGAGTATCTGTCTCATGCCATGTTTTCAAAATCTCCTGATCCTGATTTGTCGGCAATTGCCAGTTGTTCCCGGAAATTCCGTTGTAAGCCGTTGCCATATAGAACATTGCTCTGGCTGCATTTCCTTTTTGTTCTTCTCTTGGTTCATATACCAATTGTGCTCCGTTGTATCCTACTCTTCCGTTCAAATAAGTGAAAACTACATTTCCTGTAATCTCATTCATCGGTAAGTTACTTCTTGGTGAGTTTGCCTGATTTTGGTTCACCGGATATAAATTATGCTGATCAGCATACTCTGGTTTAGTCGGAGTTCCATCTGCCGGATAAGTTGGCATCCAGGAATGTGAATACGTGTGCTCACGAGAATATCCTACAGTTGTCCAATCAAACGGATCATCAAAGATTTTACGCTCACCTGTATATGAACAAACAACCAATGATCTTCCAAGTGTAGTATCTCTTACTTCAAACTGAGCCATTACAGTTGATTTGTAGTTGGTGTAGGAAATAACCGTATGCGGATTGATTAGAGCGCTTAAAGATGTAAGGAAAGTCGGCGCTGTGTGATTGATTCCATTGTAATAATTCCCGATTTGCTGCCCCTGGGAAGTAACATTTCCTGTAAGTGGTGCAGTTGTTCTGTAATTTTCAAATGAAGCAGGTCCATTGAACGCAAACACGGCAATATTATAGGTTTCATTTGCAATGACGTGGCGTGGCGAGAAATTTACTGCCGGACCAACGTAAGCTACTTGTCCGTTTCCAACAACATCACCTCTTTTGTAAGAAGTTCCGTCAACCGGAGCACCGGAAACCGCCGCACCATTTTTCGTGTAAACTACTAAATAATTCTCCGATCCTGCACTCGGCATAAATGATCCGCTAAAAGTGTAAGCTTCGTTTGTAGGAAAAGTAAGATTTGTAGGATTAGCTGCAGGTTCTGTAGCCAGGTTGTTTGTACCGATACCATATAAGTTGATCACGTAAGCACTTTCATCCGAATCATCAGAAGAAATTGTCAAAGCCCCTAAACGGGATCCTGTACCACCTGCTGTGAAATTCACCGTAAATGTACTTGAAGTTCCTCCAGCAATCACTGCATTGGTAAATGTAGTAGCATAATCTGCCGCATTTGCCCCGGAGAAAGATGCTCCTGAAACTGTTAAGTTACCTGAACCGGTATTCTGAATTGTTACCGTAGTAGAAGCACTTGTACCAACAGCAAACTGGCTTCCTGTCAGGTAAGTTGTACCGCCGATTGTTACATTGATTTCTCTCGCCGGTGGAACATAAGCAAAAATATCATTCAAAGCTCTGGGAACCAACTGATAGTTTGCATTGAACTGACCAACCAGGGCAATAATTGAAACTGGCCCTGCAGGAATTGTAGTTCCGTCAATATTGGTAGTTCCGTTGATACGAACATCCATGGTCGTTGTTCCATCCGAAATTTGTACCGTACTGTTTCCTGCTGCAAAAGAACCGGAAGTTGTAAAGGTTACATTATCTACACGTACCAATTGGGATTCGATCATTTCATTGATTGCAGAAAGCGGAACCGGCAATGGATTCGGTAATGTTACCGCCCCATGATTCGTAAAACTGGTAGTCGGAGAAATTTCCAATAATCCACTGTAATCATACAATACTCCGGTTACAGTAATGGAATCTCCGCGAAGAACACCATTTAAATTTGAACCGTAAGCAGGAAGTGCTCCGGTAGCGTCCTGCACATAGCGAATTGGTCCCAACTCACTACCATTTGTCACAACTCCTTTAATTGTAACTGTTTGTCCGATTGCAAAATTACGTGCATCTGCAATCGTCGCCTGAGCATTCACCGAAAGTGAAGCCAAACATACACAAGCTAATATCCAAAATTTATTCATTGTTGTTGTTTTTCGTATTTAAAAATTAACTCCCAAAGTCAGATTAAATCTCAACCCCTGTCCAAACACGACAGAAGCGGACTGAGCATCCGAATTAAATGGAGCGTAATAACTATCTGTTGCGTCTGCCATGAATTTCGAGTTCAAAATATTCGAAACCATTGCATTGAAGAAGATGTTCACTTTTTTGATATTCATTGAATACCCGGCAAAACCATTCAACAAACCATAAGAAGGTAGTTTCCATGCCTCTCTTCTGGCATCTGCACCTTGCAAATAAAACGGATTGAATGCCGCATAATACCTGTCAAACCATTGGTACTGCACTTTGAAATACAATTTTTTGATCGGCTCATATCTCAAGCTGAAATTCATCATCGTTTGTGCAGCATCTCCAACGTGTACTCCTTTAGCATCAAACTCGAAGGTATAATCCAATTCCGGCACATAGAACTTTTCAGAAGAATTCCAAGTCCAGTCACCCAAAGAAAGCATTGCTTCAGCTGTCAGGTTTTTGAAAATATTGTAAGCTACGTCCAACTCACCACCGTAATGAATCGCATCCATCCCATTAATATTCAAATAGATACTTGCGGTCGGATCATTCGGATCAGGAATTGCAACCCCGTATGGGAATGGTTTGTTTTTCCAATTGGTAAAGTATCCGTTTACGTTTACTCCGAAATATTTATTGGAGTAACTATATCCCAATTCAACCGCCTGGATAATTTCATTCTTTATTTCACGGAAGAATGAGTTGGTGTTGTTATCAATGACATTGCTAAATTGAGGCGTTCGGGATAAATAACCCAAATTGGTATACAATTTTGAATTTTCATTCAAAATATAACTAACGCCTGCTTTTATTGTTCCACCCGGAATCGATTTCCAATCCGTAGCATAATCTTCCAAACCTTCTGAAGACGCATTGTAAGTGTTTCCATTATACTCAATGGTATCATTTGCACCGATTCGAAGAACCGTATCTCCCAAATCCAATACTTTTTTCTGGAAATAATCAACTCCTTTGTAAGCATTCACAACGCCCGACAAATTCAAAAAGGCAGTCCATCTGTTTCCACTATACTCCACAGAACCAAAAACTCCTCCCCATTGAACGAATCCATCGCGGTCACTGTTGTAAGTATTCAATGCGATTTTATCTCCTTTGCGTTTCATTGGATTCGGATCATTGAAATTACTCGTATTTACATAGTAATCCCCGCCCAAAAGATCTGTGATTTCCTGGTAGTGACTCCCTTTATAATAACGGTAATCAATTCCACCTGAAACAGTCCATTTCGGATTCAATTCGTATTGAAACTGGCCTAAATACCCTAACCAAAAATGATTGTTAACGGATGATATCAGAACTTGTGTGGATTTCAATTCTGTTGGGGAATAAGCAAGGTCAACGTTAGGTCCTCCAAATAATTGGTCTACCCGATTCGCTTTAATAATTGCATCCCAATCCACATGTCCGTCTTCGGTGTAAAGTGTTCCGGAAGAATTTGCCAAACGCGTACCTCCACCTCTACCGATGGACATATACCCAATATTGGAAATCGATAATTTTTTGTTCACTTGCCAAAAATCCTTTAATGTGATTTGTGGTTTGTGGTAGTAATTCAAGCGTTCATTTTTAAGTTCCTGCTCGCCTTTACCATTGGTGATATAGCCCCAATGTTGATTAAAACGAATCCCACGGTCAATGATTGCACTTTGGTCAAGTGTAACACCTAAATCAGTGGCAGTTTGTGAATCCCAGTATTGAATCGGTTGATAAAATGACCGCTGTCCGTGTCTTTGCGGGGCACCGAAAGCGGATAAACTAATCAAATGTTTTTTAATCAATTTTTGGATCTTTCCATAATAGAAATATCCCTGTGTATTGGTACCTTCCACCCAGCCATCTCCTTGTTTGTAAGATCCGGAGAAATTGAATCCCCATCCTTTTTTGGTTCTTCCTGAATTGTAAGAAACGGATGATCTCAAAAAGTTTCCTGTTCCGTATTCTTGTTTAAACGAGAATCCTTTTCGATTGTGCATTCCATTCGTTACAATATTCATGGAACCTCCAACAGAGGGCATGGAAAGTTTGGTAGCTCCCAATCCGCGTTGAATCTGAACCTGATTGGTAATTGCATCCAAACCAAACCAGTTTGACCAATATACCGCTCCGTTCTCCATATCGTTTACCGGAACCCCGTCAATTAAAACCCCCACGTTTCGCTGATCAAATCCACGAACAGTAATCCGTGAATCGCCGTCACCTCCACCCGTTTGAGTAGCATATACCCCGGGAGTTGCATTCAAAAGCATCGGCAGGTCACGAGAACCCAACTCTTCAGCAATTTGTTCTGCAGATATTTTGGTGATCGCTATCGGTGTTTTCCGATCCATTGAAATATTCGCTGTGACGCGGATCTCCTCAATTTCTGTACTTCCTCCCAATTCAGGATTAATAACCGTTTCCGGGGTTTTAATATCTACAGTTAACTGCAGTGTATCAAAATCAAATGCCCCGACAGTCAATTTATATGAACCATAAGGTACATCCTTGAATTCATAGTTCCCGTTATCATCAGTAATAGCCTTGTAAGTTCCCAGGCTAATGTAAACTCCGGGAATGTATTCTTCTGACACTTTATCTTTTACCGTTCCTTTTACTACAGATGTCTGAGCAAAGCAAATAATCGGAAATAGTAATACCAATGTTGTAATAAATCGCAACATACTTTTTCAAATAAATAAGGCCGGATAAAATACCCGGCCTTGTTATAAAATTGATTAGTTAAGAATTACCCTCTTCGTTAAAACAGAACCGTTATTCTGAACGATTTGAAGCAAATAAACTCCTTTATCTGATCCCAAACGCACAGTCATAACCGGAGAAGCATTATTGGAGAAATTGTTCACTTGCTGACCAAGTGCATTTACAATCGTCACTTCTTTTACACCTTGTGTGTTTTTGATGTAAACCACGCCGTCATTCGTTGGGTTCGGATAAATAGCAATGTTTTCCATTTCATTATCACCAACCGCTAACGGGTTACAATCACACTCATGTGACCCTAAAGAAAACCAGTTTCCGAATAAAATAGGACCATTCGGGCCTGTTATCGGGTCTCCGTTTTGATCGTATACAAAAGTTACCGGTGGAATAGAATCCCACTCACCAAGCGGATTGAAGAATGTTGGGTTTGCAGTAACTCCTTTTTTGATTGATGGTTTACGAATCAAGGAATGATCACTTGTCATTTGAACACCAACTCCAGTATTGTGAGGAAAACCGGAAGACCAAGCTCCGTCATTGTTTGCAGAAGATCCTGTTTCATTTGCAGGATTCTCACCGATTTTTCCGAATACATCAATGATCTGGAAACCGGTAGCCGTTGTAACCGAATTCGTTGAAGGACCTGTCAATGTTCCTTTCGCCAACAAAACAGCATCGTTTCCATTCCAATAGAATGAATTACTGGTATTGTAAACAGGAGCAAAAAATCCATCCCCACGCACTTCCAAAGAATCCCAGATCGGTGCTTCCTGCCCTGTTCCATTCTGATCTCTTTTATCCAATACCGCAACAAAAACACTATGAGCAGCAACTGTTCCGCTTAATTGCACTGCATTGATATTGGTAGCACTCGATGAACCGTTAGAATAACGCGCAACGAAATATTCACTTAAATTAATTGACTGATTTGTCGGGTTATAAATCTCCAATGCTTTGTTGTTTGACCAACCTTCAACATACTCTGAGATAAAGATTTTTGAGCAATCCTGTGCGTATGCAACAGAAGATAACATACCTAAGAAAAGTAATGCTTTTTTCATAACTTACTGATTATTTGAATTATAGATAAAGTACTGAGTAAAGGTATAACAAATCCATTCAGCTTGCTAGCTGAAAAATAACACCAAGTACTTCGGGCGAAGTCTTTGCTATTATGGATGAGTTTCATTTCTATTTCATTATACCAAATATTGTATTTCTAAATGGTTTCAGTCTGCATTCAATCACAGCATCAAGGAGTACATTCAGAAATTTACGAGGCAAAGTTACGCCAAATAATCTATTTCAACATTACAAAATTGTTAACAATCAACTAAGGTTATGCACGTAGATTTCAATCAATCAACCTCATATTAAACAAGCTGTTAACTATTTTACACCACTCATCAATAATTCACTTCCTTAGGAACAGTTTTTGGTTATTTTTGCCCAAAACACAATTTATGAAGATTAAATTATTCATTTCCTTTATTTGTATCCTTTCATTCGGGTACGCTCAAAATCTGACAGTTGAATCCATTTGGAAATCCGGTGAGTTCTACCCCAATCGCATAGAAGGCTTTACCGCTTTAAGTGATGGTCAGTCATTTACCAAAATAGTGGAAGAGGACAAACAACAGCTTTTAAAAAAGTACCTGTTCAAAGATTATAAAGGCGCAGGAACGATACTGGTTAATTTATCGGGTATTCAATTCAATGGCAAAACGCTGGAATTTGATGATGCAAAGTTGAGCAAAAGCGGAAAATGGTTATTGATCCAGACAAATACAAACCCCATTTACAGACACAGTTATGCTACAACTTATTATATCTATAATATTCAAACGAAAGAAACGCATAAAGTAAGCAGTTCGGAAGCCCCTCAAACATTGGGAACATTTTCTCCCGATGAAACAAAACTGGGATATGTTTCCGGGAACAACCTCTTTGTATACGATTTAGCAAGCCATACTACTAAGCAAATCACTTCCGACGGAAAACAGAACAGCATCATCAACGGGACAACTGATTGGGTTTACGAAGAGGAATTTGCCATCACACAAGGATTCGAATGGTCTCCTGATTCGAAATACCTGGCCTTTATGCGTTTTGACGAAACCCAAGTGAAGCAATTCCAAATGGCGATGTACGGTCCCCTATACCCGGAAGAATACACCTTCAAATACCCGAAAGCAGGGGAAGACAACTCGAAAGTAACTTTCCACATTGCAAATGTTGAAACTGCGGGTGTAAAAGCCGTGAACCTGGGAACTTATGAGTATTTGCCGCGTTTTCAATGGTCACCGATCAAAAATGAAGTGTTTGTTTCAACCCTGAACCGTCACCAGAGCCAGGTAAAATACCATTTGGTTACCAACCCGGAAAATCCGACGGATCGTGTTTTCTACGAAGAGCAGTCAGCCACTTACCTGGATGCAGACAACGTGATCCTCTTGAAAGATGGGAATGCCATGTTGCGCACTTCTGAAAAAGACGGTTACAATCACATTTACCATTTGACTTTCGACGGAAAATTAAGCCAGGTAACTTCCGGCGCCTGGGATGTAATCGATTTATACGGGATCGACGAAAAGAAAGGAACGGTATTTTATTCTTCTTCTGAGAACGGAGCAATCAACAAAACCTTGTACTCAATCAACTGGAAAGGAAGCGATAAGAAATTGCTTTCAAAAAATGCGGGATACCATGATGCAGAATATGCACCGGGATTCAATTACTTTATCCGTTCAAGTTCAAGTGCCAATACAGTGCCCACTTATAGCCTTTGCGACCGCACCGGAAAAGAACTCCAGGTACTGGAAGCAAACACGGAGCTTCAGAATAAGTTCAACGGCATGAACCTGAGCAAGAAGGAATTCATCCAGGTAGATGGTGCAGCAGGAAAACTAAATGCCTGGATCATGAAACCGGCAAACTTCGACCCGAATAAAAAATACCCGGTTTATTTCAATGTATACTGTGGTCCGGGAAGCAATATGGTTACCAATGATTATGACGGAGCAAACTACTTGTACCACGAGTTACTGACACGAAAAGGATACATCGTATTCTGTGTAGATACCAGAGGAACGCAATTCAGAGGTGCCGAGTTTAAAAAGTCGACCTATTTGCAATTAGGCAAACTGGAGACCGAAGATTTGATTGCAGTAGCCAAAAACCTTCAAAAAGAATCCTATGTGGATCCAAACAGGATTGGTATCATGGGATGGAGTTACGGGGGCTTCATGACTTCCCTGGCGATGACTAAAGGAGCGGATGTTTTCAAAATGGGAATTGCCGTAGCGCCGGTTACCAACTGGAGAAACTATGACAACATCTACACCGAGCGCTTTATGAGAACTCCGCAGGAAAACAAGAGCGGATACGATGATAACTCTCCGGTAAACCATGCAGACAAGTTGAAAGGGAAGTTTTTACTGATCCACGGTTCAGCCGATGACAACGTCCATTACCAAAACACCATGGAATTCATTTCAGCCCTGGTAAAAGCCAATAAGCAGTTTGACCTCTTCGTTTACCCTAACAAAAATCATGGTATTTATGGTGGGAATACAAGAAACCACCTGTTCACGATGATGCTGGAATATACAGAGAAGAACCTCTAATACCAGACACTTCCATTTTACAAATAGAAATCAAAGGCCTGCAGATTTATTTTTGCAGGCCTTTTTAGCTAACCTTTTTTAGCAAAAAAAAAGATTGTAATGCAGTTTATTGTATTTAATTCTTTACTAATTTAGTGCGGCTAATAAAATTGTTAGATAACACTCTTATAGATCATCATGAGCAAAATTGCGAAAATCGAATTAGACGGGAAGGTATACGAATTCCCGGTTGTACAAGGTACTGAAAATGAATTGGCTATTGACATTTCAAAGCTTCGTCAGGAAACTGGATATGTAACTTTAGATGTAGGTTACAAGAATACAGGTGCTACAACTAGTGCCATTACTTTTTTAGATGGTGAAGAAGGAATTCTTCATTACCGCGGTTATCCGATCGAGCAATTAGCAGAAAAAGCAACCTTTATTGAAGTTGCATACTTATTGATCTATGGTAATCTGCCTACGCAGGAACAATTGGATGATTTTATTTCAAGCATCACCAAGCACACATTGGTACACGAGGATATGAAGCAGTTCTTCGAAGCATATCCTGCACAGGCTCACCCAATGGGAGTTTTATCAGCAATGGTTTGTTCTCTTTCTACTTTCTACCCGGAATCACTAGACCCGAACAGAAGTGCTGAGAAAAAGAACCGGACGATCTTACGTTTGTTAGCGAAATTACCAACATTGGCTGCATGGTCTTATAAAAACTCGATGCGTCACCCGTTCATGTACCCGAAGAACGAATACGATTACGTAAAGAACTTCTTATACATGATGTTTGCGATGCCTACCGAAGATTACAAAGTAGATCCGGTTGTTGTGGATGCATTGAATAAATTATTGATCCTTCACGCTGACCACGAACAAAACTGTTCTACCTCTACCGTGCGTATCGTTGGATCATCCCAGGCAAACCTTTACGCTTCTATCTCTGCTGGTATTTCAGCACTTTGGGGCCCGCTTCACGGTGGTGCTAACCAGGCTGTAATCGAAATGCTGGAGAAAATCCACAACGATGGTGGTGATGTAGACAAATGGGTATTGAAAGCAAAAGACAAAGACGATCCGTTCCGTTTGATGGGATTCGGTCACCGCGTTTACAAAAACTTCGACCCACGTGCTACCATTATTAAAAAAGCTTGTGACGACGTATTGGAGAAATTGAAGATCAATGACCCTTTATTGGAGATCGCAAAGAAATTGGAAAAATACGCTTTGGAAGACGAGTACTTCAAATCAAGAAGCTTGTACCCGAACGTAGATTTCTACTCAGGGATCATTTACAAAGCACTTGGAATTCCATCTGAAATGTTCACGGTAATGTTCGCATTAGGACGTCTACCGGGATGGATCGCACAATGGAAAGAAATGTCTGAAGGCGGTGAGCCGATCGGTCGGCCAAGACAAATTTATACAGGACCCGTTTCCAGAGATTACGTTGCTATCAAAGACAGAAAATAAGCATCATTTTTATAAAACAAGTAGGGCGCAAAATTTTGCGCCCTACTTGTTTTATGCTATTTACTTAAACATTTCCATAACATTCTCTTCAAACTACTTTAAACAAAAACCGTTTAGTTGAATTTTAGATTTATCCGTAACATAATTTACTCATAAACAACTCACTAAACGCTTGTTATACATTTGTTTCGTTCCATTGGACACTTCTTTCAATTACGTTATGAAACAATTTCTACAACTTGCGCTCTTATCATTTTTTTGGATCAGTACTAATTCCTGTGTGCTTTCACAATGTCCGTCCGGAGCAATTGGTGTTAGCGGACCAGGATGTGGATGTTTAAGCGGCTGTAATTTAACAAGTGTTGGAGGTCCTAACTGCTCTCCTTCCGTTGGTGGAAATTGCACTGCAGGGTATCTACCCATGCAGGTTGACATTTCGGTACCTGCCGGATGCACATATACTGTAAGTGCGACAATGCGCGACCGACCAGGATGCGTAAACGCTTCAGGAGCTGACGGAAATTGCCAGACTTGTGATGTTGTTAAAGTCGATATTATAGGAGGAGTTAAAATTTTTCAGCAAGGTGCGAGCAATTCTACTTTAAATGATAGCTTCACTTTGGTTGGTCCGGGAACAATCCGAGTTTCCGGTAGTGCCAATAGAGCCGATGAAATCATTACTTATACTACTACCTTCAGCGGATCAGCTTGTGTGAATTGCATGAGCGTGCTTCCGGTTGAATTAACAGCTTTTCAGGTGGCTTCGGAAGGAAAAGCTGTAGCTTGTGAGTGGTGGACAGAAACCGAATTGAACAATGATTATTTTACCATTGAGCGAAGTTTGGACGGAATTCACTTTGAACCGATTGCTTACATGAACGGTGCGGGAAACAGCAATGAGCCTTTACGTTACAAAATCTACGATTACGATCCGTATTTAGACGTGGTGAGTTATTACCGCTTATCTCAAACGGATTTTAACGGACAGACACGTCTTCACGACATACGCTCAATCAAACCGAAAAGCACAAATGAATTGACAATTTTCCCTAATCCTTCGAATGGAAACATCCAAATCAAAGGAGATTACCTGACCCTGCTTACGTCCAAACTGTTCGATACATCCGGAAGGGAAATCTTATTGAACCAGTCTTCAGCTGAAAATGGTCAAATCATCGTTTCTTCTTTACCCGTTGGAGTTTACACTTTCGTCTATTTCAACCGGGAAGAAGTCATTTCCGAACGAGTTGTTGTTACTCCTTAAGATTCTTCTGTTCTTTCTGCTTTTTTGGAACCTTCGTAGATCGTATATTTTCGGAAAGAGCATTCCAAATCTCCATTGAAGAGTTTGTACTTCTTGTCGGGCTTTAAAGCCAGGTACTTAAAACCTTCTTCACTCGAAGAGATCACAAAGCAGGAATATCCCATCAATCGGTGTTTCATGATACTTCCCAAGGATCCGTAAAGTTCTTCCACATCCGTTTCCAAACGTTCCCCATATGGTGGATTAGTAATCAAAAAAGCCGGTCCTTCCGGAAATGGAAATTCTTCCAAAGCAGCATTATGTACTTCTACAAATCTTCCGAATGAAAATCCGCGGAGGTTCCTTTTTGATTTCATTACCATTTGAGAATCTATATCTCCACCAATCAATGTACAAGGAAGTTCTTTCACCACCTTATTGGCTTTGGCATGAATCTCTTCCCACAAATCAGAATCGAAATTGGCCATATTCTTGAATGCGTAATGGGTTCTTTCGATATTCGAAGGAATTCCCGCAGCAAGCAATGCCGCTTCGATCAATATAGTCCCCGAACCGCAAAACGGATCGATCAGTGTTGTTTTCCTGTCCCACTCGCTCATTCGCAAAAGAGCAGCAGCAACTACTTCATTCAGCGGCGCATCCCCTGTCGACTGACGGTATCCTCTCTGGAATAACGGCAATCCACTGGTATTGATTGAAATAATCCCTTCGTTTTCACGAACATACAAATCCACTACCACTTGGGGTGTTTTCACATTGATATCCGGTCTTTCACCTTTCACATCACGGAAATGATCTACGATGGCATCTTTGATCAGCAAGAACGGAAATTGAGAGTGATTGAAGATCGTGGAGTTTACAGCTCCTTTTACTGCAAACGTTTTGCGTACATCAAACAGAGATGACCAGTTGATTTTAGATGCCTCCGTATACAAATCCTTCTCTGATTTAACGGCGAATTTTCGCAACTCAACCAAAACAGAAATTGCACAGCGGACGTGCAGGTTCAAAAAGTACACATCTTTCCAGTCACCTTCAATCTGAACAGCTCTATTCAGTTTCGTACTATCGGGAAAACCCAACTCTTTCAATTCATCAGCGAGCACATCCTCTAAACCGTAAAATGTTTTCAGTACTATTTTCATAAAGCGAATTCAATAATTTGAGTCACAAAAGTAGATAAAAGGCGATAGCTTTTCTAAATAGCGCAGAAATAAAGCAAAAGAAGCTACGTTTAGGTAAAAAAAAATTACTTTTGATTTTAATGCAATTAGCAAAGCGATTAACTATCATTTTATTTCTCAGTTTTGCCCCTTCATTCGTTTATTCTCAGGGGGTTGGAATTGTATTAAGTGGTGGTGGCGCATCCGGTTTTGCTCATATCGGTGTCCTCAAAGCATTGGAAGAAAACAATATCCCGATCAATTACATTACAGGAACTTCATCAGGCGCATTGGTAGGCGCAATGTATGCAAGTGGTTATTCCCCGAAGGAAATTGAAGATTATGTATTAAGTTCCAAGTTTCAGCTAATGTCGCAGGGAGCCATTGAACAACGTTATGAGTTCCTCCTTCGCGAAGACAATGAAAATGCTTCCGGAATCAGTTTCCCTTTTTCACTGGACAGTATTTTCAGCAAATCCCTTCCTACTAACTTCATACGTCCCGAATTACTGGATTTTGAAATGCTGCGGTTATTTGGTGCCAGCGGCGCTTCCCGTCAGTATGATTTTGATAGTCTTTTCGTTCCATTCCGGTGTGTAGCCAGTGATATTGTTGCTAAAAAAGGAGTGGTGTTTTCAACCGGCCAGTTGAACGAAGCTGTCAGAGCATCCATGACTTTTCCATTTTATGTAAATCCAATCCGGATCAACGGTGTCTTGTATTTCGACGGCGGACTTTACAACAACTTCCCTTCAGATGTAATGTATCATTGTTTTCCGGTGGATTTCATTATCGGAAGCAACGTTTCTTACAATGCTTCTCCTCCGGGAGAAGATGATTTGATCAGTCAGCTGACAAACATGCTCGTAACGCATACTACCTTCAAAATTCCCTGCGAAGACGGAATCATTATCGAACCTAAATCAAACATCAGTACTTTCGACTTTGATGATGTGGACGAAGCAATTGATGCGGGCTACAGATCAACCATTGCCATGATGGACAGCATTAAAATCATGGTAAGTTCAAGAGTTTCAGCGGAAGAATTAGATAAACGGCGATCGGCATTTAAAACGTCTGTCCATGCACTTGTTATTTCAGAAGTAAATACTACGAACAAGCGTGGTTTGGATGAAAGTTATGTCCGAAAATCAATTTTAAAGAACAAAAAGGGCGAAAACATTTCGGGTATGCGTTTTAAACGAAGGTACTTCAGAACATATGCCACTCCTCAGATCAAGTACTTGTATCCTACACTCGAAGCTAAATCCGACTCCACTTACGCTTTAAACATCAAAGTCACCGAAGCAAAACCATTCCGAATAGATTTGGGAGGAATTGTAAGTACCCGTGCTATCAATACCGGGTTCATCCAGTTGAACTATATGCGTTTGGACCGCTTTGCAACAACCATTCAGGCCGGAGGTTATTTCGGGAAATTCTACAATTCTGGAAGAGCAAATGTTGATCTGCACTTCGCATCCTACTACCCTATTTCAGCAAGCGTATATGGAGTCATTAATCGTTGGGATTATTTCAAAAGCTTCACCACCTTCTTCGACGACGAAAAACCTTCTTTCCTGGTTCAGAATGAAGCTTATTTGGGAGGCGGGATCAAGTTACCGCTCTTCAACAATTCCAAATTCGCACTGGATTACAGGCACTTTGAAACGGAGGACCGCTACTATCAAAGTTCCGAATTCACGAATAAAGATACCACAGACAGAACTATTTTATATGGAAACACCCTCATTCTGACCCTGGAACAAAACTCTTTAAACCGGAAACAATGGGCATCATCCGGTACAATGGCCCAAATAAAGGCAATTTACAGTGCTGCAAAGGAACACAGTTTGGCGGGATCTACATCCATTGAGGATTACGATTACAGGAACGGGCATCACTGGTTCAATATCCGGGGTGAAATACAGGGTTTTCCGCTGAGCACCAAGTATTTTTCCTTTGGCCTTCACGGACTCGCCAGCATCACCAATCTTTCTTTGCTGAAGAACTATACGGCGACCCTTTTGAACATGAATGCCTTTCAGCCTTTGCCGGACCTGCAAACTTATTTTTTCGCTGAATACCGTTCGCCGCAATATGTGGGAGGTGGTTTGAATATTGTTTTCTCCCTCCGAAAGAATATTGATATCCGGGTGGATGGTTATTGGTACCAGCCATTCATTTCGATTACAAAAAATGATGACGGAACATTCGGTTATTCCAAACCGTTTAAAGGAGAATCCCAGGTTGCTTCACTATCTGCAATTTACCATTCCCCGCTTGGGCCTATCAGAGCTTCATTAAATTATTTCCCCAAGCAAAAAACTCCTTTAGCGTTCCAATTCACCTATGGCTTTATTATTTTCCACGAACGGGCATTCCGCTAGAAAAGGTTCCAAAGTTTAAAAAGTTCAAATCTTCTTCGGTGGAGCAAGGTCAGCATAAGCGTTGCGAGTTTCGATGGTTCAAAGTCCCGATAGCTATCGGGATTAAAAGATTCAATTTGAACATTTGAACATTTAAACTTTCGAGATTCCTAGTATCTTCGCATTAAATTCAATCCCTGACTCTAAAATGTCGGGATGCTAAAAAGCAAAAAATGGCAAAAATCATCTGTGGTATCCAGCAAATGGGAATTGGTGTTCCTGATGTTCAATCGATTTGGAAGTGGTATAGAGAACACTTTGGCGTGGATGTGCGCATTTTTGAAGAAGCAGCTGAAGCCCCTTTGATGACGCGCTATACCGGCGGAGTTATCCATTCCCGAACAGCAACGCTTGCACTTTCTATGGAAAGCGGCGGTGGATTTGAGATCTGGCAGTTTACTTCCCGTCCGACAGAAAAAAGTACGGAACCAATTATCCTGGGTGATTTCGGGTTATACGCCTGCCGCATCAAATCCAAAGATGTAAAAGCAACACACGCTTTTTTGGTAAAAAAAGGTGCCAAAGTTTTATCGGACCCACAGCAATTACCCAACGGAAGTTATCATTTCCTGGTGGAAGACCCGAATGGCAATTTATTCGATATCGTAGAAGGTTCCGGATGGTTTATGGACACCAAATTTGAAGGAAAAACCGGTGGGGTTGCCGGTTCCATGATCGGTGTGAGTTCCATTGAAAAAGCTCTACCGCTTTACCAGACTATTTTGGGATACGACAAAATTGTTTATGATGTGACGGATACGTTTGACGCTTTCAATGGTGTTCCGAATGGAAATCACCCAGTAAGAAGAGTACTGCTCCAGCATTCGGAAGATCGAAAAGGCCCTTTTGCAAAACTGCTCGGTCCAACCCAAATTGAATTGGTTCAGGCAGTTGAAAGAACAGATGCTAAATCCATCTTCAGGAACCGTTTCTGGGGAGACTGGGGTTTCATTCATTTATGCTTCGATGTGCAGGGAATGGATGATTTACAGAAGGAATGTGAACAATTGGGCTTTCCTTTTACGGTTGATTCGGGTAAAACTTTTGATATGGGAGAAGCAGGCGGAAGATTCAGTTATATTGAAGATCCGGATGGTACATGGATTGAATTTGTTGAAACCCACAAGGTACCGGTCATGAAAAAACTGGGCTGGTATATTCACCTGAAAAACAAAAAACCCGGGGCATTTTTACCAAACTGGATGCTCAGAGCCATGAGATTTAATCGCGTAAAAGATTGATTCAACAGTAGCTTCTGTTGATTTTAATCGTTCAATCCTATCAATTAAAATTGTATTTTTGGGACAAATTGTATACATATGAAATTTCTCCAATTTTCACTTTACTCCATCATCCTGACTTCTTTGGTACTTGTTGCTTCGTGTGAAGACGATATTGACTTTGCCGGAGAGCACGTGGAAACACCTGTTTTATTTGGATTGATGGATAAAACGGATTCTTTGCATTACGTCAAACTGACCCGTACTTTTGGAGGTTCAAATAATTCATTGCTCGTTGCTCAAATAGAGGATTCCAGTTATTTCCAGGATGCAGAGATCAAAATTGAAGAATGGGCATCTTTACCACCGAACAATCTGAACACAAAAGTTCGTACCTGGGTGTTGAGAGATACTATTTTAACCAATAAGGTTCCGGGTGCTTTTTATAGCCCTAATCAAAAAGTATACTATTTCAAAACAGAAACTTTCAACATTTCAAATCCACCTTCAATCGGAGACCCGAACTTAAATGTGGCCTTAAAAGATGACGCAACTTATAAATTAATTGCAACGATCAACGGAGGACAAATTGTAGTAAACGCTGAAACGAAACTGGTAACAGGAATGGCTGTCAGCCAGCCTTCAGCTGCGGGAAGTCTCGCTTTTGTTAAAACGGTAAATGGCGTTAAAGAGTATAACCAGCTTAGCTTGAAAGCAAACAATGGGAATGCAAAAGTGGTTGACGCACGTATTCAGTTCTTCTTCAATGAATATTTCAACGGTGTACCGGTACAGAAATCATTCATATGGAAAGTCGGTGAACAAATTGGGGAACAGGTAGTTCCCGGTTCTCAGGCTACTTTCGTTGCGAATGGAGAAACATTCTATACACTGGTAAAAGAAAACTGTACCAATGATCCAACAATTGACAAACGTGAGATGACTTCCATACGTGTATTAATGACCGGAGGATCAGTAGAATTAAGCAAGTACATTTTGGTAAACCAGCCTAGTTCTTCCCTGGCACAAAACAAGCCTACTTTTACCAATTTAACGCGTGCAGACGGTGGGCCGGTAATCGGGATATTCACTTCCCGAATGACCAACAAACAGGACAAACCGAAATTCAATCCATCCATTCCCAATCAAAGAGCATTAGACTATTTATCACTCAAAGAATTGTGCACCGGGCCAATTACAGGACTGTTGTTATTCTGCAGCGATAACCCGATTGATATTAATAACGGTGAATCGTGGATCTGTCAATAAGATCATAATTGAAACATAAAAAAAGTCCCGTTTTATCAGAAGATATGCGGGATTTTTTGTTTCAGGGGATAAGTGCAAGATTATCCACCACATACCCTGGTAACTAATTATCAGATTAAGTCGATTATAGATCAAACACAGCCTTTATTTGCTTTTAGTTGATTAAATTTGTTTCATGAGCGAGCGTATTACTCTTTTCGTTGACGTCATTTTACCCATTCCATTAAGCCAGGAATTCACCTATAGAGTCCCTTTCGAAATGAATGACTCAATTCAGGAATACCTCCGCGTAATTGTTCCCTTTGGAAAAGGAAAGCTATACACCGGAATTATCACCCGAATTCACCAGGAAGCACCGCGTTTGTACCAGGCAAAATACATGGAACATATCCTGGATGAAACACCCATCATCACCAAAAAACAGTTCTCTTTCTGGAAATGGATGTCCGAGTATTATATGGCCCCGATTGGTGATGTGATGAATGCGGCCCTGCCTGCAAACTTCAAATTGGCCAGCGAAACAAAAGTAGTCCTTCATCCGGAATTTGACGGAGAAAGTTCCCGCTTATCGGATAGAGAATATTTGGTGGTTGAAGCACTTCAAATCAAAGAAACACTCGATTTAAGAGAAATTTCAGAGATCATAGGAATCAAAACGATTCAGCCTTTGATCAAAACCTTACTTGAAAAAAATATTATCCTGACACTGGAAGAGGTTTCCAATAAATTTTCTGCAAAAACCGGTTTATTTGTGGTTCTTCAGGAAAATTACCGTTCGGATGCTGTTTTAAATGAATTATTTGAACAGCTTGCCCGGAAAAAAACGACTCAAAAACAGGAACAGGTTCTTCTAAAAATCCTGCAACTGGGTGGTTTTCACGAAGGAGAAGTGACTCCCATCCTCCGGAAATCACTGGAGGACCAGGGCTGTTCCCTGTCTGCAATAAACACCCTTGAAAATCAGGGGGTTTTGAGAACCGAACGGCTTGAAATATCACGGATCAATTCACTGGACCAAAGTAAGTTTGAATACCCGGTCCTCAGTGAAGCCCAATCACACGCATTGAGTGAAATAGAAACGAGTTTCAAAGAAAAAGAAACCGTTTTGCTCCAGGGAATTACCGGGTCCGGAAAAACGGAGATCTATATCGAGCTGATCCGGAAAGTGTTGGATCAGGGAAGACAAGTTTTATTCCTGGTCCCTGAAATTGCATTGACGACACAATTGATCCAGCGTTTATCTGCATACTTTGGTGAAAAGATTGGTGTGTACCATTCCAGGTTCAATTCCAATGAACGGGTAGAAATCTGGAATAAGGTACTTCAAAATGATCCGAAACAATTCAGATTAGTTGTAGGAGCACGTTCTTCCATTTTTCTTCCATTTCAGGACCTGGGCTTAGTGATTGTGGATGAGGAACACGAAACTTCCTACAAACAACACGATCCGTCTCCGCGGTACAATGCTCGCGACATGGCCATCGTTTTAGCTCATTTTTTCAAAACCAAAACGCTTCTGGGCTCCGCAACACCATCCATTGAAAGCTTCCAAAATACGCGGGAAGGTAAATTCGGACATGTGTTACTGACCGAGCGCTATTCAAAGGTGCAGCTTCCGGAAATTTTATGCGCAGACATGAAAGAAGAGCGCCGGCAAAAGAGTTTAAACGGACATTTTTCCAGATTTCTCCTGGAAAACATAGTGGAAACTTTAAAAAACGGGGAACAAGTGATCCTTTTCCAAAACAGAAGAGGATACACTCCTATCTGGACCTGTGAAATTTGTGGTTTCAGTCCGAACTGCATTAATTGTGATACGACATTAAACTACCACAAGCACTCCAATTTGTTGAAATGCCATCATTGCAGTTACAGTACAAATCCTATTGGAACTTGTCCGGCATGTGGAAGCAACCGCCTGAAAATGCTGGGATTTGGCACCGAAAAAATTGAAGACGATCTGTCCCTAATCCTTCCGGATATTCGAATAGGCAGAATGGATTTAGACACTACAAGGAATAAAAACAGCCACCGGGAATTGATCCTGGCTTTTGAAAACCGCGAAATAGATGTCCTGATAGGTACTCAGATGGTTGCAAAAGGACTTGATTTCGACCACGTAGGTTTAGTTGGGATTTTGGACGCCGATTTAATGCTCAATAAAACCGATTTCAGGGCATTTGAGCGTGCTTTCCAGTTAATGACACAAGTTGCAGGGAGATCAGGCCGCAGAAACAAGCGCGGTAAGGTAATCATTCAAACGGGAAATCCGGACCATTGGGTGATTCAAAAAGTGATGGAGCACGATTACGATTCATTCGCAGTCAATGAGATCGTTGAACGCAGGAATTATCATTATCCACCCTTCTATAAACTGATTCGCTTTACATTAAAGCATCGGGACCGTGATTTGGTGGAGGCAGGTGCACTCCATTTCAGTAAATTGCTGAAGGAGCAATTCCACGAACGCGTTTTAGGCCCTGAATCCCCGATTATTGCGAGGATTCAGAACTTTTATTTGAAAGAAATTGTTTTAAAAATTGAGCACGATGCTCCACAAAAGAAAGTAAAGGAACGCTTACATGAGCTGACGGATCAATTTTTCAGCGTTCCCCATTTCAAACCAATTCGACTGATTCCAGATGTAGATCCCGCTTAACCAAGGTATGATTTAAGCATCCGGCTTCGGGATGTGTGCTTCAGGCGTCGAATCGCTTTTTCTTTTATTTGTCTTACTCTCTCCCTTGTCAGATCGAATAAATCTCCGATCTCTTCCAAAGTAAGAGGATGTTTTCCGTTTAATCCGTAATAAAGTCTCACCACGTCTCCTTCTCTTCCCGATAAGGACGAAAGCGAGCGTTCGATCTCTTTACGAAGTGATTCTTTTGTCAATTCATTTTCCGGGCTTGGAAGGGAATCGTTCGGCAATACGTCATACATACTGGACGAACTTTCATCTCCATCAACCAATGGTGCATCCATGGACAAATGCCGGGCAGTGTTTGCCAGCGACTGACGAACATCTTCTACCGAACATTCCAGGTATTCAGCCAGTTCATCTGCAGAAGGCGGACGTTCATATTGTTGTTCCAACTCACTATATGCTCTATTGATCTTATTAATGGTTCCAATCTTATTCAGAGGAAGTCTTACAATACGCGCCTGCTCAGCCAAAGCCTGTAAAATGGATTGACGAATCCACCAAACCGCATATGAAATAAACTTAAATCCTCTCGTTTCATCAAAACGCTCGGCTGCTTTGATCAAACCTAAATTTCCTTCATTGATTAAATCAGGAAGTGATAATCCTTGATTTTGGTACTGTTTGGAAACAGATACCACGAATCTTA
>CAMLDR010000024.1 GCA_946478775.1 uncultured Flavobacteriales bacterium | reverse complement strand
CACTGTACTGAAGCGGCGTGTTCGGGTTCTTGTTACTTGTACTTGCTTTTGCATTCGTCAGATAAGCAATCAGTTCGCGTTTTTGTTCTTCATAGGTCTCGTTGTGCTTCGTAATCGGATCGCCCCAGTTGCGGCTGTAAGCAGCGGGCCATTCAATGTGAATACCGTCGTCTGCTTTCAATGTTCCGTCTTCCCAGTTCCAGCAGGAACCTGCCATCAAACTCGACTGACCGGAAATCCTTCCCCCGCGCGGTGTGGTCTGAATAATCAGCACACCATTTGTGCGAACTGTTTCAATCACAGAAGATTCACAGTTGTAGGCAATCTGTGCCCGTACATGCGGATTGAAAGTCCCTATTTCATGGTAATCACGGGATGCACGTACCGCGTCGATCTCTGTTAAGCCCAGTGTGGAATTCGGTGCAACAAATCCCGGGTAAAGGTGATGGCCGCTCAGGTTAATGATCGTATCCCAGTCAGACTTGTTGTAAGTATAAGCCAGGGTGTTCTTCACAAAAGTGATAACCCCGTTCTCAATGCCAACCGATCCGGTGGGAATCACCTGCCCGTTCCCGATATGTAGAGTCGCACTTTCGATCAGGATCTTGTTGTATTTCTTTTGTCCGTAGCTTACACCTGCCAGCAGGACCAAAAAAGTATATAGGATTGTTCTCATATTTAATAGTGTTTACAGGGAAGCATGTATGAAATCATATTTAATAGTGTTTACACTGAAGCACTGATGAAATCAGTTGCTTCAGTGCTCGTTTGCTTCGAATGATTCTTCTTCGCCCAGTGTATTGCAGTGGAAATGACCTTTGCGTTTGCGGGTAAACGGTTTCGTAGGTTCGCCCTTCTTACTTTCTTCCGACATTTTTGCAAGAATGCGTGCTCTTTCCGCCGCTATTTCCTGCTGAATGATGAAATCTTTTTGGGCATCGAATAAGATCTCTCCGTCTACTACCGTGTAAAGTGGTTTTGCAGTAATGCTCAAAGGATTGTTTGTCCACAAGACCAGATCCGCATCCTTTCCAACCTGCACAGTTCCCATGCGGTCATCCAGATGCAGGAGTTTAGCCGGGTTCAGCGTCACCATTTTCCAGGCTTGCTCTTCGGTTGCACCGCCATATTTAATCGTTTTTGCAGCTTCCTGGTTCAAACGTCGTCCCATTTCAGCATCATCCGAATTGATCGCGACAACCAATCCCATTTGCGTCATCAGCGAAGCATTCTGCGGAATTGCATCCATCACTTCGAACTTGTACGCCCACCAGTCGGAGAAAGTAGAAGCACCAACTCCGTGTTCCTTCATTTTATCCGCCACTTTATAACCTTCTAAAATATGGGTGAAGGTGTTAACCTTAAATCCGAAGGAATCAGCGACATGCATCAGCATATTGATTTCCGACTGCACATAACTGTGACAGGTAATTCGGCGTTCACCCGAAACGATTTCGTACAAAGCTTCCAGTTCGAGGTCTACTGCCGGTGGAACCGCATTTTTATCCTTGTTTTTACCGGTTTGCGGAGTCTTTGACTGGTGATAAGCCAATGCGCGTGAAAAGGCATCAATGTAAACCTGTTCCACACCCATTCGTGTTTGCGGGAACCGGTTGCTGACTCCCCAGTTGGATTGTTTTACGTTCTCACCCAAAGCGAACTTCACGAATTTCGGAGCGTTTTTGATCACGTATTCATGCGGATAATGTCCCCATTTCAATTTCACCAAAGCAGACTGTCCGCCAATCGGATTGGCAGAGCCGTGCAATAATTGAGCAGCAGTTACACCACCCGCCAATTGCCGGTAAACATCCATATCTTCCGCGTTGATAGCATCTTCCATGCGCACTTCACAAGCCACCGCCTGTCCGCCTTCGTTTACACCACGTGTTAAAGCAATGTGCGAATGCTCATCAATAATTCCGGTCGTAAGGATTTTTCCGCGTGCATTGATCACAATGGCATCATTCGGTTTCAGGTAAGTTCCCGAACCTTTGTGAATGGCCTTGATTTTTCCGTTTTCCACTACAACGGTTCCTTCCTGGATAATGCCTTCATCGGTATTTGTCCAGATAGTAGCCTGTTCGAAAATGATCACCGATTGTTTTGGTGGAGTAGTGAAACCAAAAGCACTGTTCGGGAAACGCGCCCCCGGAATAGTTAGCGTATCCAAGGTCCAGGCTTGTTTGTTCTCGTCTTTCGCTTCGTATTTCTTATTGCGTAATGCACTCCACTTGATCCACTTTCCTTTGTTGTTCGTTCCTTCACCTTCAAAAATATAGACACGCGGATTCACATCTCCTTTTAAACTGAAGGACTGTTTTTCTCCGTCAACCAATTGGGTAAACTGGATCGTAATATCGTTGTTTACCAATGACAGCTTCGCATTGGAGGTCAGCGTATCCGACTTATTGGCGAGTGTCAGCGAATCCTGAATGGTTCGAACCAATTTCACTTTCCCTTCCGGCTGAGCAGGTGTTCCTGCTATTTCCAGCCAGTATTTCGATCCGTCAATATTCAAACTGTAAGTTCCGCGAATATCAGAGAGAGGTGCATTTTGAAATACTTTTCGTTCTCCTTTTGAAAACACTTCCAGTACTTTTGCCTGGAAGAGGAAAGGGTTCTGATCGTAAACCGTAAAGTTTGCCCATTTATCTGTTTCAATTGTTCCCAGTTCTTTCTGAACACCCAGTAAAGTTGCCGGGGCAACAGTCAGTGAACGAAGCACATCATTTACAGCCCAGCCTGCAGCTAATGCCTGGTGAATGTGTTTCCAGAAATCAGCAGCTGAGGTATGACCGGCAGCCGAAGTAATGAAGGGTACTTTGTGTTTGAATAAGAAACCCGGGTTACGGGAAGCCATTTCCCAGATTTTTAATTCGCTGTAAGGGATCTCATGGGCCAGGTAAGGATCTTTCAGATCAAAAGCTTCCGGGAAATTAATCGGGATCACGAGCTGAACTTTCAGAGTGTCCCATGCATTTCCTAAGAATTGTTCCTGCCCTGTTCCGATTACCGTAAAATCGCGTTTGAATTCCCGCATGAAGGATTTGACCCGGAACACATCCGATTTGTCGTCCAAAACAAAGAATGCCGGTTTTTTCAATTGAAGAGTCAGTGCGTCCAGGCTGTAATTGGCATCTTTTCCATATTGCGAATGCCATTGTGCATCGTAAAAAGATTGGCGCAGCAATGCTATTGATCCTACCAGGGAGCTCGGGTAGTCCAGTGGCGAACTTCCCTTTCTGAACGAATAGAACGAAGCCGCTTTACTCAAATAGGGCAGGTTCGTGCTGTTCGTAGTTCCTAATTGCATCAGCGAACCGTAGCCTTGTGCCAAACCGTCATTTCTATGAACCAATACCGAACCAAATCCCATTTTCTGGTATTCGGCAGTCAGTTTCTCATCTGTTTTGTACCAGTCAATGGCATCAAATTCAGAACGAATGGCATGATTCCAATAATAGGGGCCGGTTTTGTTCTCCGCTTTCTGGTCAGCCGGGATACCCATGGTGGAGTTCACTTCAATGAAAGAAGGAACCACTACTGCGTGATTTCCATCAATAACAACCAGGTCCTTCGGAGTCGTCAGCAAGATCTTGTCTACGGAAGTGATCTTACCGTCCCGAACGGTAATCGTACCGTTTTCAATGGTCTTATCGGGAGAGATGAGAATGGTGACATTCGTCAGTACAAATGAGTTTGCATGGGGTGCCTTAACTCCATTTTCAGGTTTTTCGGCTTGGGAAAAAACGCTCAGTGGAAACAGGAGAGCAAAGATATATCGGATCATTTTTTGGAAACTTCTGGTTTTAAGGGCTGAAAAATAGTGATTCTATGTGGAAATAAGTGATTCGGTTCGACCAATGAGGTCTTTTTTTCGGTAATTTTGCCAAAAATTGACTTATTATGAGCGCATTGATACATGTACATTCAGGATTACGCTGGCTTGCTTTAGCTTTATTGTTTTTTGCTATTGTGAACGCAATCTTAAAATTGAGAAGCGGGAAATACGAGAAAGGCGATAAAATGCTGAACTTGTTTGCAATGGTGATGTTACACATCCAGATTTTGGTAGGAACAATTGTTTCGTTTGTTTCAGGCAAGATCTCTTACGCAGAAGGCTGGATGAAAAACCCGCAGTACCGTTTTTTCGGACTGGAGCACATCCTGTTGATGGTAATCGCAGTAACGCTGATCACCATCGGTAGAAAGAAAGCGGAAAAAGCATTGGACCCGGCTAAAAAACACAAAACCATCCTGATTTGGTATACGATCGTATTGATTATCATTTTCGCTGCGATTCCCTGGCCGTTCAGAACCGTATTGGGAGGATCATGGTTTTAAAGAACAGCGTGCTGGTTTTTTCGGCGCTTTGTTTGTTGAGTGCCGGCTGTGGTGAAAGTAAAACACCCGAAGCAGAGAAAGGGCCCGTTTCGAATGAACCGATCTCCCTGGAAGATGCAAGAGCAGTTTACACATTGAACTGTGCTTCATGTCACGGGCCGGATGGAACACTGAAAGCATCCAATGCAAAAGATCTTTCGATCAGTAAACTGGATGAAAAAGCAATTGAACAAATGATCCGCAAAGGAAATGACAAGGGGATGATGCCCTACGAAGAGATGTTGAGCACACCCGAAATAAAAGGACTGGTAAAGTTCGTTCAAAATTTACGAAAATAACTATGAGTGAAGGTCACGTTTTAGTAGATGCGGTTGAAGAAACCTGCGTACTTGTTGGAATTATTGTATCTCCCGTGACAGACGAGCAGGCTCATGAATACCTGGACGAGTTGGAATTCCTGGCAGAAACTGCAGGTGCAACTGCTGTCAAAAGATTTACGCAGAAACTTCCAATGACTAACCCGAGAACCTTTGTGGGAACGGGTAAGCTGGAGGAAATCAAAGAATACATTAAAGAGCACGGGATAGAGCTGGTCATTTTTGATGATGAACTTTCTCCTTCCCAATTGCGGAATATTGAACGCGAACTGGAATGTAAGATCCTCGACCGGAACATCCTGATCCTAGATATTTTTGCTTCCAGGGCCAGAACATCCCATGCTAAAACGCAGGTGGAACTGGCACAAATGCAGTACATGCTTCCCCGATTGAAAAGATTGTGGACTCACTTGGAGCGTCAGAAAGGGGGGATTGGGTTGCGTGGTCCGGGAGAATCCCAGATTGAAACCGACAGACGGATCATTCAAACGCGGATTGCGCTCCTGAAAGAAAAGCTCAAGGAAATTGATAAGCAAATGTCGGTTCAGCGAAGCAATCGCGGGCAATTGGTACGTGTTGCTTTGGTAGGTTATACCAACGTTGGAAAAAGTACACTGATGAACTTGTTGAGTAAATCAGATGTTTTTGCAGAGAATAAATTATTCGCAACCCTGGATACGACCGTTCGTAAAGTAGTGATCGAGAACCTGCCCTTCCTGTTGACGGATACCGTTGGGTTCATTCGTAAATTACCTCATCAATTGGTGGAATCGTTCAAATCTACTTTGGATGAGGTGCGCGAGGCAGATTTACTGATCCATGTGGTAGATATTTCGCATCCCAATTTTGAAGATCAGCTGCATATTGTGAATGAAACGTTGGCTGAACTGGACAATAAGGACAAACCGATGATTCTTGTTTTCAATAAGATCGATGCATACCAGTACAATCCGGATAATGAGGAGGGTGCAAATATGACCCTGGAAGAATTGAAAAAAACCTGGATGAACCGCTTGCCGGCTACCAAATGTGTATTCATTTCTGCAACGGATAAGGAGAATGTGGAAGAACTGAAAGAAACCATGTACTCCGAGATCAAACGCATCTTTGCGATCCGCTATCCATTCAACAACTTTTTGTACTAGTTCAAAATGTTCAAAATGTTCAAAATGTTCAAAATGTTCAAAGAGTTTAATTAATTGAACCATTGAACTTTTCAACTCTTGGAACTTGTTTCAAATGAAGCTTTCGGTTGATCATTTTTAAATTTTGTATTCCTGATTTTGAATTTTAAGTATCTTCGATCATGCGAAGTTGGATTTTAGGGATAGCACTGCTTGTGGCTTTCGGATCTTTCTGTCAGACCGGATATCTGGACAGCATGAAAACTGCACTCCAAAAGCCCGTTTCTTCCGATACCATGCGCGTTTACCAATACAACGAAATTGCCTGGGCTTACCTGGATTATTCCCTGGATTCAACCTACCTGTACCTTCAAAAAGGATTGGTTTTAGCACAAAAGAAAAATTATCCCCGCGGAGTGATGGACGCCAAGAATACGTTGGGAGTTTATTACCGGCTGAATTCAAGATATACGGAAGCAATTAAAGTATACGAAGAGCTGATCCAAATGCGCAGAAGGTATCATCAGGAGGATAAGCTGATCGGTGCCTATTCCAATTTGGGATCGGTTTACTATGAAAAGGGAAATTTTACACTGGCTTTGAAAAATTACCAAAAAGCCAAAGAGTGGGGGCAAAGGTTAATGGATTACGAACGAACGGCAGTTCTGTGCACCAATCTGGGAGTGACTTACAAAGCGGTTGGATTGTACGACCAGGCCATCGCAGAGTTTGAAGAAGCATTGAGGCTGAGCAAAAAAACAAATGGGGATTTGGGTTCTGTTTACCTGAATCTGGGAACTGTTTACCACGAGCGCCGGATGCACACGCAGTCTACCAAATACTTTTTGATCGCAAAGAAGGAAGTGGAGAAATCCGGGAATTACCGGCTGCTTGAAACGATCCTTTATAATCTGAGCCTGGATTATCGCGAGGCCAAACAATTTTCCAAAGCAAAGGAAATGCTCGCCGAATTGAAGAAAGTAGCCCAGCGCCTGAATGAAGATGGCGTTTGGTTTACCTACTACCGGGGCGAAGCAAATTACCTCGCTGATATAAAAAAGTATCCCGAAGCATTGAAGTCGGCAGAAATGGCAGAGAAACTTTCCAATAAAGATGCAGATCTGCTAAACTATGCTGAAGTACAATTGACGAAAGCAACGATCTACCAGGAAATGGGGCAGACCAAACTCGCGATAGAGCATACTCAAACAGCTTTGGATGCGTTTGAAGATACTGAAGATGCCAACGGCTTGGTTCGTACCTACAACACGCTATCTGAGATTTTGAAAAAGTCGGGTGATTTTAAGCAGGCGCTTGAATACTTTGAAAAGGCAAATTCCCTGAAGGAGAAAAGCGACCTGGAAGCAGTTACCAATCAAATTGCTACCCTGAATTCCCTGAACGAACTGGAAAGAAAAGAGCAGGATCTGGCACTTTCAAAGCAGACAAATCAATTGATCACTGCTGAAAATGGGCGCAAAAGCAACCTCATTATTGGTTTGTTCCTGATCGGAGGATTAATTGTGATCTCACTTGGGATCAGTTTCAAATCCAACCGGCAAAAGAAAAAGGCGAATGCACTCCTGAATCAGCAAAACGAAGAAATTGAAAACCAAAAAACCCTGATCGAGGAAAAACAGATCGAAATACTGGATTCTATCCACTATGCGAAACGCATCCAGGAATCCTTGTTGGTGCAGCAGAAATTATTGAAAGAAGCACTTCCGGAATCCTTCATTTTCTTCCAGCCGAAGGACATTGTTTCGGGTGACTTTTACTGGGCAACCAAACGGCACGGTAAATTCTATCTGGCTATTTGCGACAGTACCGGACATGGAGTTCCGGGAGCATTTATGAGTGCTCTGAACATTACTTTTTTGAGTGAAGCGATCAATCAATTGGGAATAGAAGAACCCGGCAAAATTTTTGACCACGTCAGAAAACGTTTGGTTGAATCCATCTCACACGATGGAGCAAGGGACGGAATGGACGGCGTTTTATTCTGTTTCGATGAATCAAACCGAAACCTGGGGTATGCAACAGCTTACAATAACCCGATAGTCATACGTGCCGGTGAATTGATTAAGTTCCCGGCTGATAAAATGCCGGTAGGAAAAAGCGATATCACGACCAATTTCGAAACCCATACCATTCAATTGGAACCAGGCGATCAACTCTTCGCATACACCGATGGGTATGCTGACCAGTTCGGAGGGGAGAAAGGAAAGAAGTTGAAGCTGGCAAACTTACATGCATATTTATTGAGTATCTCCGGTAAGAAAGCAAACGAACAGCATGAATTATTGAAAGAACATTTTCATACCTGGAAAGGAACGCTTGGCCAGGTAGATGATGTTTGTTTATTTGGAATTAAATTAGCCCCACAATGAGCCCTGTTAAAAAGCAAAACGTACTTTTAATTGTCTTAATCATCTTTTACAGTGTTGGATTGATTGGTCTGCATTCAAGTTCGCGTGCATCTTTCCTGGAATTAACTCCGTTCAACCTGTTGCTGTCATTCGGCTGTCTGTATCTTTCATTCAGGGATTATTCAGGCAGGAAACACATCGATTTACTGCTGATCGGCGCTGCAGGTTTTTTCATTGAGTGGATTGGTGTTCACACTTCACTGCTTTTTGGTCATTATGAATATGGAACTGTATTAGGTTATAAAGTGGATGGTATTCCGCTTACAATTGCTTTAAACTGGGTGTTGCTGACATTTACTTCCACGGCCATTGTAAATAAATGGAAGATCCCATTAATTCTGAAAGCACTGATAGCCGGAGCACTGATGACTGGTTTGGACTGGCTCATCGAACCTGTTGCCATTCGTTCAGGATTTTGGTCCTGGAATAATCATGAGATTCCTTTATACAATTATATTTGCTGGATGATCTTCGCTTCTGTTTTCTCTTTTTGGGTATTGAGAAGAAAAACAGTGGAGACAAATAAAGTTACTGTCGGATTATTTATAATCTTATTAATATTTTTCGCAATTTTAAACCGATGATTCCAACTTGGGCAGGCATATTGATTTTAATGGGAACTTTCTTTCTGACGGAGTTTGCGGCCTGGTCTGCACACAAGTTTGCGATGCATGGTTTTATGTGGTATTTCCACAGAGATCATCACAGTAAAGGGGAGCAGGGTTTTTTTGAACGGAACGACGTGTTCTTTTTGATCTTCGCGATTCCAAGTTGGTTGGGAATTATGCTGGGATTGATGTACAAGCAATATGGCTTTGTTTGGATGGGATTTGGGATCATGGTTTACGGATTTACCTATTTTCTCATCCATGATGTGTTTATTCATCGCCGGTTTAAATGGATCCGCGAGATCAATACCCCTTATTTCTTAGCGATCAGACGGGCACATAAAATGCATCACAAACATTTAAACAAAGAAGACGGAGAATGTTTCGGGTTATTAATCGTGCCGTTTAAATATTACAACGAAGCGAGGAAGGCCTACAAACAAAATAAAGCAGCTAAATGAGTTTATACTTTTGGATCATTTTCGGCACGATCATTTTTCCGTTCTTATTGAGTTTTGACAAGAAGATCCATTTCTACACTCATTGGAAAACCGTATTTCCTGCCATCATCCTGGTTGGCTTGTTCTTTTTGTTGTGGGACAATTATTTTACCGAACACCAGGTCTGGGGTTTCAATCCGATCTATGTTCAGGGAATTTACCTGTTCCGCTTACCGGTTGAAGAGGTCTTGTTTTTTTTGGTTGTTCCATACGCCTGTTTATTTGTTTACGAAGTCATTAGAGGATATTTTCCGGATTTGAAATTGGATCTTTTGGGTCGGGCCTTTGCTTTTGCAATGGTTCTTTCCGGTTTGTTGCTAACCATCTTCTATTTGAAGAACTGGTATACCTTAACGGCCTGTTCACTTTCCACTTTACTGGTGATAGGAATTCACTTCCGGCTTAAGGCCAGGTGGTTCAATTACTTTGCACTGACCTTCCTGGTTTGTCTTGTCCCGTTTTTGATTGTGAACGGCGCATTAACAGGGTTTTTCACGAAAGGACCGGTTGTTTGGTATTCTGAGACACACATCATGGGAATACGCATTGGAACGATCCCCTTGGAAGATATTTACTACAATTTGAGTATGCTTCTTCCGATCATTTTTATCCATGAGGTGCTGAAAGAGCATAACAGAAAAAAAGCGACCAAATGATCGCTTTCCAATTGATTTTTATCGATTAGTCCGGTTCATATTTAACCACTTCGCCATTACTGTTTTTCAGCCACATTTCTTTTGCTTTCAACTTTCGGATCTCAAAATCGATGTTTCCAAATCCCGGATAGCTGATACGAAGATCTTTTTTATCATTTACCAGGTCCCAGGTTCCACTTAATGTAAATGTGCCATTTGAATAAAAGACTTCGCCATCACTGGTGAACTCAGTGGTGTAACCAGGATCAGGATTTTGTACTACAGTTCCATTTGCGTAAACTGTTTCTGTTTGAACCCAAACATTTTCAATGCGTGTTTTGCGCGATAAGATCGAAAAATTGGGACCATCCGGGTATTTCCCGCAGGAATGAAGCAAAGGAAGTGTAAGTCCTAAAATAAGTGTGAATAGTGATATTTTAAGTGTTTTCATAAGGAGTATTTTTTCGAATATAGAAATTTCTTAACAAATTGTGTAAAGATCGAAATATTTTAAACGAAAAGTAATTGGAGTTACAGTTTTATGGTAAGGGGATTTTGTACTTCACGCAGGTAAGCTCTAAATCTTTGTGCGCTCTGCTTCTCTGCGGTTTATAAATCCTGCCTTATTTTAACAGCATCTCCAAGCTATCAAAGTTCTCTGGTAATTAGAAATTTCGCCAGTTCACGCAATGTTTCCGTTTTAAATCCTTTCGTTTCCAATTGCTGCAAATTTTCCATTGCCTGATCGTAGTAATCGGTGATTGCCTGCAAAGTAGCTGCTTTGGCTCCAAGTTCTTCAAACAATTCTTTTGCCTGTTCCACTTTGTGGGAATCTGCGCGCATTTGGGTTAATTCCATGAAACGCTCATCACCGTTTTGCTGCGCTTTTTCTTTTGCCTTGAGGAAAAGCAATGTTTTCTTATTGCAAAGGATATCCCCGCCAACTTGTTTGCCGAATAATTCCGGATCGCCATAAAGGTCGAGAATGTCATCCTGGATTTGAAACGCAATTCCCAATGAAACGCCAAATTCATAGATGTTTCTCCGAATTTCTTCATCCTGGTTTCCAAGAATGGCCCCGAATTCCAAAGCGCATCCCAAAAGAACAGAAGTTTTTAAACGGATCATTTCAATGTATTCCGATTCGGAAACTGTTTCCAGGCTCTCAAAATCCATATCGAACTGCTGTCCCTGGCAGACCTCAATGGCTGTTTCATTGAAACGTCTCAACAGGACCGGAAGGTGTTGATTGGAATAGTTTGCCAATTGCTGATATGCTTCAACGTACAATACATCGCCGGAAAGGATCGCAACATTTGGATTCCATTTCGTGTGGATGGTTGGTTTTCCGCGGCGAACAGGAGCTTCATCCATGATGTCGTCATGGATCAGTGAAAAGTTATGGAACAGCTCAATGCTGAGTGCGGCATGGAGACTTTTCTCTTTCGGGATATTAAAGATTTCTCCGCTGATTAGGGTGAGAATCGGGCGCATGCGTTTTCCTCCGAGAGAAAGGAAATAGCGCAGGGGATTGAATAGGTTTTGCGGCTCATCTGCCCGCTTCAGACTTGAAATTTGATTTTCAAGGTATACTGCATATGGAGCAAGACTGTCCATTATTTTTTCAGTAATTGTAGCAAATAAGTACCGTAACCGCTTTTCACAAGAGGCTGGGCTATTTCTTTCAACTGACCTGCAGAAATAAATCCGTTGCGGTAGGCAATCTCTTCAATACATCCTACTTTCAATCCTTGCCGCTCTTCGATAACTTGGACAAATTGTCCGGCCTGCATCAGGGAAGGGAAGGTACCCGTATCCAGCCAGGCGGTTCCTCTGCTCAAAATAGCTACTCTCAGTTTCCCTCGTTTCAGGTATTCCGCATTGACGTCTGTAATTTCATATTCTCCGCGAGCAGAAGGTTTCAGGTTCTTTGCGATTTCAATGACATCGTTATCGTAAAAATATAACCCCGGAACAGCATAGTTCGATTTCGGGTTTACCGGTTTTTCTTCAATGGAAAGAACATTCATCACCTCATCGAATTCAACTACCCCGTAACGTTCCGGATCGCTCACATGATAAGCATACACGACACCGCCTTCTGGATCCGCATTTTCTTTCAGTAACTCATCCATTCCTACACCGTAGAAAATGTTGTCTCCGAGGATTAATGCAACGGAATCGTTCCCGATAAATGATTCACCAATCACAAAAGCCTGTGCCAATCCGTTGGGTTCTGCTTGTTCTGCATAAGAAAAAGAACACCCTAGTTTACTTCCGTCGCCAAGCAATTTTTTGAACTGGGGAAGATCGTGAGGAGTTGAAATGATCAGGATCTCACGAATTCCGGCGGTCATTAAAATAGACAAAGGATAATAGATCATCGGTTTGTCGTAAATCGGCATTAACTGCTTGCTGATTGCCAATGTCAATGGATGGAGCCTGGTTCCCGAGCCTCCTGCAAGAATGATTCCTTTCATTACCTAGTCTTCTTTGGGTGCTTTTGTTTCGTCTTTTTCATCGGAATCCGGTTTTTCACGGTGGAGATCTTCTGATTTTTCAATTTCCAATAAATCCCAGCTCACGTCTGAATCTTCATCATAGATCTCAAACAAGGGCTCTTCAAATGATTTTGTTGTTAGTCTGCGTTCGTAGCTTAAAAGCAAACAAGGTAATAAGATCAGGTTGGTGAAAAGTGCCACGAAATAAGTGATGGCAGACAAATAACCCAAGGCCTGGGTACCTCCGAAATCAGAGAATACGAACACGATAAATCCGAAGAATAAGATCACGGAAGTATAGATGATACTCAAACCGGTTTCACGGATAGAGATTGCAATACATTCTTTGAGGTCCCATTTTTTTGTTTTCAATTCATGCCGGTAATGTGCCAGGAAGTGGATCGTGTTGTCGACCGTAATACCCAATGCAATGGAGAAAATCAATAGGGTAGAAGGTTTCAGCGGAATTCCGAAGATTCCCATGATTCCGGCAGTGATTGCCATTGGAATTAAGTTAGGAATCATGGATACCACTACCATTCGGAGTGAGTAGAACAGGAGACACATTAATGCGGCAATGGAAATCGTAGCAAAGACAATACTGGAAGTTAAGTTGCTTACCAGGTATTTTGTTCCTTCAGAAGCTACAACAGAAGTTCCTGTTAGTGTAACCTCGTAATATTCCTTATCAATGGCTTCACGAAGCTTTTTCTTGAATGTCGGCTTACCGAAGTAGGTTCTCACTAATTCCGGATCGGAATCAAAGGCATACTGTTTTTTATCATCACCGTTGGAAAGCAGTGCAGTCAAATTGTTGTAAACGCCACTCGATAAGTCGAAAATGGAATCAATGTATTGTTTTTTTCCTTTCGCAAAATGGGAATAATAGTTCTCCAATAAGGGTTTGTCGGGATTCATAATGCTGTCAATGCGGTGCTCGATCAAATGCACTTCATCTTCTACTTCATAAGATCCGAGGTCTTTCATGGAAGTGCGGATCCGGAGAATGTGATGCGTTGTATCTACCAATTCTTTGATCGATAAAGTCGAATTATTGGTGGTTGTAGATAAATTCTTCAAGTAGGAATTTAAACGCAGTTTGTCTTTCGTCGCAAAGATCTTGTATTGTTCCGGATTGTTGTTGTAGTAAGCCATATTAACGACTTTCACGAAGTCCACAATGGAAAGACTTTTGGCAAACAAGGTGTCACGGGCAAGCATATCCTGCACTTCTTCTACACTTTGCATGGTGTTCTTACCGAACAAGCGTCCTTTTTCCTTGTAATCGATCAATACCTCGAACGGAACCGCTCCGCCAAAATTGGCTTCCATAAATTGAATGTCTTTCAGGATAGGATCTCTGGCAGGTAAATCACCCGTTATATTTCCGGTAACTTTCATGAAGAAAATTCCCACTCCCGTACCAATGGTTAATAGAATGGTGACGATATAAACTGCACGGCGATTGTTGGATGTAATCTTTACCAGTTTTTCCAGGAACTTCACGGCAGCTTTGCGGTCAAGATGTTTTAAGTGTCTTGTTTTAGGCTGTTTGGAGAAAGAAGCGAAGATTGGGATCAGGCAGAGTGAAACCACGTAACAAAGCATGATGTTTACCGATGAGATCACTCCGAATTCAAAAAACTTAGATGAGTTGGTAAAGAGAAAGGTCATGAAACCAATGGCCGTGGTAACATTGGTTAACCACATAGCCGTACCGGTTTTACGAATAACCTGTGTCAGCGCTTTGATCTTGTTCCCATGCTGTTTGAACTCGTAATGGTACTTATTGAAGAGATAAATACAATTCGGGATTCCGATAACGATCATCAGCGGAGGAATAAGCGCCATCATGATGGAAATGTTGTAATTGAACAGTCCGATCGTTCCCATGGCCCAGATTACAGTAATTGCAACCACCAGGAGACTGATGAGTGTCACACGGACCGAGCGGAAGAAGAAATACATGATCCCGAATGAGATTAGCATGGAAAGGATCACGAATTGGTACATTTCGCTCATTACTCGCTTTCCGATCAAAACACGCATATGCGGTAATCCGGCAAAATGCATCTGATTGAATTGCTTTTCGTAGGATTTTGCCAGTTCTTCAATCTCAATAACTACTTTTTGCTTCTCTTTATCGACCAAAAAGTTTTCATCCAATGTAACCATCATCAAGCTTACATTCGCAGAGTCATTGTACATGATACCACTGTAGAGCGGGTTCCGGCGAATTTCACTTTTGATCTGTTCTATCGATTTCTCTTTAAAGGAGATGTCTGAGAAGATTGGTTTGATGGTGAATTGACTATTTGCAGTATCGTTAATGAGGTTAAATAGTTTCGCCTCGGAAATGACAGAAATGACCCCATCGATCTGAAGAATGGAATCTCCCAGGTTTTTCCAGAGCAGGAATTTTTCTTTGGTGTACAGATCTTTGTCCTGGATCGCAATTACTAAGGCTGATCCGTCTTCGCCGAACATTTTTTTGAATTTCAGGTAAGTAACCTGTGTGGGGCTGTCCTTGGGAAGCATGTTCCCGTACTTATTGTCAATCTTCAAGCCGGTGATAGCATAATAACCGAACAATACGGTCAGTAATGCCATGATGGCAAGAATGATAAAACGATTTCTCAGAATGATATTGGCTATTCTATTCCACATATCTCTTTAGTTTTTTTATTTTTAATTGGATCGTGTTATACGTCCATTTTGTTGTTTCAATTTTATGATGCTGTCTTTACTTTAAATAAGTATTTAACCAGTCAAAAAATTCACGGTTCCACAACATACTGTTTTGCGGCTTGGTCACCCAATGTCCTTCATCCGGAAAATACAGGTATTTACTCGGGATCCCTTTTAGCTGAAGAACCTGGAATGCCTGCATTCCTTCCGATTCGGGAACACGAAAATCTTTTCCTCCGTGAATGACAAGCATGGGTGTATTCCATTTGTCGACCAGTTTGTGAGGACTGTTTTTTGCATACAACTCTTTGTTTTCAGGCAGCCAGTACGGTCCACCTATATCCCAGTTTGCGAAGAACAATTCTTCCGTTGTTCCATACCAGCTTTCCAGGTTGAATAATCCGCAATGCGAGATAAAAGCCTTGAACCGGTTTTCATGGATTCCGGCTAAATAATAAACGGAATATCCACCGTAACTTGCTCCAACAGCTCCCAGTTTATCTTTGTTGATTGCCGGTATTTGAGCCACACAACTGTCGGTTGCTGTCAGGTAGTCACGCATGGCTTGTCCGCCCCAGTCTTTCGAAATAGCATCGTTCCATTCCTGACCAAAACCCGGTAAACCTCTTCTGTTCGGAGCGATTATAATGTAACCCTGAGAAGCCATCAAACGGAAATTCCAGCGGTAAGAAAAATACTGTGAAACGGGACTTTGAGGCCCGCCCTGGCAATAAAGTAAAGCAGGATATTTCTTAGCAGGATCGTAATTGGGAGGATAAATCACCCAAGTCAGCATTTTTTTTCCATCCGTAGTGGTGATCCACTTTTCCTGAACAGTTGGCTCGGCAATCCCTTTTAACTCTTCTTTGTTGACAGAGGTCAATTGCTCATTCAGGCCTGTTTTCGGAGTGAAGATCCAGATATCCGTTGGGTGGATCATATCTTGTCTTTCAAGCAAAATACGGTCTTTCATCACACTGAAACTCACATAATCGCAGCGGTCGGAAGTCAATTGCTGAATTTTCCCTGTTTTAATGTCAATGGAATACAATTGCTTGGTTGCTTTAACGGTCGCCGTGAAATAAATGATTTCTTTGGAAGGATGCCATGCAAAATCATTCACACTTATATCCATTCCTGCAGTCAGGTCTTTCTCTTGCCGGCTTTCCAGGTCCATGATCCGGATGCGGTTTTTATCTGCCTCAAAACCATCTTTTTCCATGCTTAACCAGGCAAGGGTTTTCCCTGTGAAATTGATTGACGGATTCGTGTCGTATCCTTTGTGTGCCGAAGAAAGGATCGTGGTGATCTTATCAGCAGTTTTATAAGCGTAAATTTCTGAGTTGGTAGATTGAGCGAAGTTTTTGCCCGCCATTTTCTTGGTTGAATAAAAAATGGTTTGTCCGTCTTTGCTGAAACAAACACTCTCTATTCCGCCGAAAGGCCCCGTAACGGATGGGAAGTCCTCCTGGTCCATCACATCTGCTTTCTTGGTGAATTTTCCTTCTGCAGATGCTTCATACCAATACAAATGGGGTACTTCCGCAGAAGACCATTGGTTCCAGTGGCGATACATCAAATCGGTTTCCAATCTCCCGGAAGTTTGCGGAAGGTCCGGGTATTTATCTTTAACTGTTTGCTTTATTTTCAGGGGTTCAAGTGTTGCAAATCGTTTGCCATCCGGACTCAGGGAAATACCTTCCACTGCTGTTGCTCCAAAATTGTGAAGTACTTTGATTGCTCTGCTGGAAGGATTAAAACTTTTTAATTCGATTTCAGAACCTGCGGCCTGCAGAAATACCAACTGGTTTTCTGAGTTCCAGATAAAATTCCATGCCCCGTCAAGATCCAATGTGCTGGTTTTCCCGGTTTTCAACTCAACCAGGAAAGTACTTGTTTTGCTTTTGTTAACCGTATAATCGGTTTTGGTGCTCTGATAAACCATCCATTCTTCGTTGGATGAACCCATCGTTCCTGAAATTCGATTCAGAGACCACATTTTTTCAGGAGTAAATTCTTGCGCTTTTGCGTGAAGTTGTACGAGTGCGCCCGCAATCAGCGCCAGGAAAATAGAACTTTTACCCATTAGCTTTTTTTCAAGTTGCTCAAAAATACCTAAAAAAGTCAATTTGGGGACTATAAAAAAGCAGTAAATACTGGATTAACTAGGATTTAACCTTTGCTTTCTTCCTGCGGGAACTGTTTTGTATGTATACATAGCTAAATACACATAACGTAACCATTCCGGTAAAGATAAGGGTATTGGAAAGAATGTCGGGCAGCGAGTAGGAACGCGAACTGTAATAGAAAAGCGAATTAATGGCTGCTAAGGAAATAATTAGTGTCCTCTGAAATCGTTTTATTCGAATCATTAACAAACTGGTTTTGAATAAATTTAGACAAAAAACGCATTGAATTTGCACCCTGTTAATAAATCCACAAAATAGTTCTGAACTTTTAGAGTTATATACTGTACTGTCAAAAAAATCGCATTATGAAAGTAAAATCTATTCAATATTCCATCCAAAATCCATGCGATAAAAGCTGGAACGATATGACGCCGGAATCAACGGGTCGTTTTTGTGGATCATGTGAGAAATCAGTGGTTGATTTTACACAGATGTCTGATTTTTCGATTGTCAATTACCTGGAGAATCACAAACACGAGAAAGTGTGCGGACGCTTTACCAAACCGCAATTGGATCGCGTTTATCAATTGAATCAGCCCGTTTTTTCTCCGAGTTTTGATTTAAGAGCGGTTGTTTTGGGTTTGGCTTTGACCACTTTTTCGGCTGTTCCTGGTTTTGCACAGACTGAACCAAATGAACCTGTGAAAATCGATACCACGATTGTTGCTCCGCCAATTGTTGTAGGAACAGTTGCGCATGTAAATTTCAATCACGAAAAAGAGAAAAAGGCAAGCGGTCGGGTGATCATTCCGGGGAATAATTTTGATCAGGTAATAGTTTTACTGATGGATGCTGATGGCGGAGAACTGAATAGGATTCATCCTGATTCTAAAGGGAATTTTGTATTTGACCTGAATTGGGATCTGAAACCGGCATCTATTGAAGTTTCAGGACAGGGATATGAAACGAAAGGAATTTATTTTCCATATGAAGCTTCTCTTTCCGGCTTGAAAATTGAATTGCTCGAAGAGGAAATCATGATTCGTGGGGAGATAGAGGTGATACAGGGCGATGTGAAATCTACAGAAGATCAGATCTTACAAAAGATCGAGATCGGAAATGTAAGCATCCAAAAAATGGAAAAATAGAAGGCTGCATTGAACCTTTTTTGAAGAGGTATGTATTCCATAAAAAAGCGCCATGAAACCGAAGAAAATAAACTACCAAATCGAGGAGCCCTGTCATGCAGACTGGGATCAGATGAAGCCGGAAGCGAAAGGCCGTTTCTGTGAATCCTGCAGCAAAACGGTAATTGATTTCAGTTCCATGTCTGATTTTTCGATTGTGAATTATTTGGAGCGTCATAAACACCTATCTGTTTGCGGTCGTTTCGAAGAAAAACAATTGGATAAAACCTATTTATTTACAAAACCTCATCAGGCAGCATTCGGTTTCGATTTAAAAGCTGTTGCACTTGGTTTGGCTTTGAGTACTTTTTCCGCTTTGCCATCTCAAGCTCAAAATGCAGTAGCTATTGAACATCATGACTCGATCAGCGAAGCAAAGATGCCCATTCAGGGAGCGGTTGCCGTATCCTATGATCATCGGGACGAAACAGTTGTTTCGGGAAAAATTGAATGGGAGGGAAAAAATACCGGAGCCATCCAAATTGGATTGATGGACGCAAATTCAAACTTGTTGACTTCCATTGAAGCGGATAAAAACGGAACTTTCAAGATTCCACTGGATTGGAAAAAGAATCCGGCTTCCATTCGTGTTACTGCACCCGGATACGCGATTCAAACGGTTTATTTCAAAAATCGCGAATCATTAAAAGATCTGAAGATCAGGATTTACGACCGTAAGATGATCAAAGGGAAAGTGATCAGAGAAGATGATTAATTCGTTCTACCAACACCCAAATATGAAAAACACGTAGGGGCGGATAATTATCCGCCCCTACGTGTTTTTATTTCAATTCGTTTATTTCTTACTCTACCGTAACCGATTTCGCCAAATTCCGTGGTTGATCCACATTACAATCTCTCATAACCGCAATGTGGTAGCTCAATAACTGGAACGGAATGGTTGCCAAAATTGGAACTAAGTGCTCATCTGTATCGGGAATTTCGATCACGTGATCTGCCATGGCTTTTACGTCTGTATCGCCTTCGGTTACAATCGCAATGATCTTTCCTTTGCGCGCTTTTACTTCCTGGATGTTGCTTACTACTTTCTCATAAGAAGTTCCTTTGGTTGCGATCACGAAAACCGGCATTTCTTCATCGATCAATGCGATCGGGCCGTGTTTCATTTCTGCCGCCGGGTATCCTTCTGCGTGAATGTAGGAGATCTCTTTCAGTTTCAAAGCGCCCTCCAGTGCAACCGGGAAAGAACTTCCTCTTCCCAGGTAAAGCGCATTGTTTGCATCTTTGTAGATCTTGGCAATTTCTTCGATTTCAGCGTTGCGCTCCAAAACGCGTTTTACTTTCTCCGGGATAATTTCCAGTTCCGAAAGCATGGTTCTGAATTTCGATTCGCTTAGAGTTCCTTTTTTGTGTGCTAAAGAAAGCGCCATCAAGGTCAAAACAGTTACCTGGGCGGTGAATGCCTTGGTTGAAGCCACTCCGATCTCCGGTCCTGCGTGTGTGTATGAACCTGCATCTGTAATGCGTGAGATAGAAGATCCAACCACGTTACAAATTCCCAGGATCGTTGCTCCTTTTGATTTTGCCAGTTCCAATGCTGCCAAAGTATCTGCAGTTTCACCGGATTGAGACACCGCTATCACGATGTCGTTTTCATTGATGATCGGATTTCTATATCGGAATTCGGATGCGTATTCTACTTCAACGTTGATACGTGCTAAATCTTCGAATAAATATTCTCCAACCAGACACGCGTGCCACGAAGTTCCGCAAGCAACCATAACAATGCGCTGTGCGTTGATCATTTTTTGCTCGTAGTCCTTTATACCTCCCAAAGAAACCCATCCTTCAGATGCATTTAAACGTCCGCGGAAACAATCTTTGATAGACCGTGGCTGTTCGTGAATCTCTTTCAGCATGAAATGCTCGTAACCACCTTTTTCAAGGGTTTCCAATTGCATTTCCAATTCCTGAACGTAAGGTGTTTTTGGCTGGTTGCGCAGATTGGTAATGTTTAATCCTGTTACCAAATCCACTACAGCTATTTCTTCGTCTTCCAAATAAACCACCTGGTTCGTGTACTCGATAATAGGCGTAGCATCAGAAGCCAGGTAGAAATCATTTTCTTTCCCGATTCCCACAACTAATGGAGAACTCTTGCGTGCCGCAATTAATTGATTCGGATTATCGGAAGAGATAACGACAATGGCATAGGCGCCGATGACGTTTTGCAAGGCCATACGAACTGCTGCTGCTAAATCTACATTCTCTTTCTTCTGAATATCATCGATCAAATGAACCAAAACTTCAGTATCTGTTTGACTTTTGAAATGATATCCGCGAACGATTAATTCTTCTTTTAAACTGTTATAGTTTTCAATGATCCCGTTGTGGATCAATGCGATTTTTTCATTGTTTGAAAAGTGCGGGTGAGCGTTGATGTCATTTGGCGGACCGTGTGTAGCCCAGCGTGTATGACCAATTCCTGCATGCCCTGCCAGGTTTTTTCCGGCGGCAAACTCTTCCAGGTTGGAAACTTTTCCCTGACGTTTGTACAAATTCACTTTTCCCGAATCCAATAACGCAATTCCTGCGCTATCGTACCCACGATATTCTAAACGCTTTAATCCTTTAATTAAAATTGGATAAGCTTCTTTCTTTCCGATATATGCTACAATTCCACACATGTCTATTTGAATTCAGTGTATTTAATGACCAATTTAGGCCTTGTTTTGTAAGGTGATAACGGACCGTTGAAAACAACACGGTCTACTTTACAGCGGTAATAGCTTTGTGAAGGAATCAGGTAAATCCCATTGTTTTGCTTTTTACCCGAGACCAATTCCTGGATGTAATGTCTCAGATCAACTACAAATGCTTTCTGATTGTTGTCGTAATCTAAATCTTCCAGGTTAATGATGGAGAAGGTTCCGTCTTCATTCTTATAAGCTACGCTGAAAGTTTGAGTCGGATAATAAAAATCCCCGGTTTGGTATGCTACAGGCAAATAAAGCAAGGCGTTGTTAATGAGTGATTTGCTTGGGATGTTAGTTACCGTGGGAAGTTCAATTTTAGGAATAGCGTTGAATGACTGGCTGTAAAACTGGGATTGTCCGTTTATAGGATTTGCAAGAACATCTGCAATATGATAACCGGAATTATCAATGTCTACATGGTTGAAATCGGCACAAGAATTATTAATGACCAAAGCAACGTTCCGTGGAGTGGAAGGTTCTGTGCCAAGTTTGTAATAGATACTGATTTTGGTTTGCGCATTATCCAATTTGCAATACAATACAGCACCGTTACCAACTGAAGGAGTTGCATTGGCAACACTTATTTTCAGTCCTTTAAAGTAACCTGAGCTAAGGAAGGCGTCACTACTTGTGAAAGCAGAATTCCCTGCAGCCATATCATCTAAAAACTGCTGTCCGAAGGTATTGTTCAATTTTAATCTAAGCTGCGGTCTTAAAGTGTCCGGATTTCCGTCCCCATCACTATCTGAAATGACAACTACATCTTTGATGTTTGGCCTTTGGGAAGCAGATCCGGGTTCCACCAGATTGGATCCGGTGGTTGCTTTTATTGTATTTCTTTTATAATCAGCATCTTTATCCAATTCATCCGCAAGCTGGTAAACTTCAAATGTTTGCTCATCTAATTTACCCAATGGTTTTTCTTCTTTGCCATAAAAACCTCCGTAATTCAGGCTCAGGACTACTGAATCGACGATAGGATTTGCTCCCATTGAGATCGCTCCGGTAATGGAGAACTGGGTATATAAGGAAGTGTTTACAATTCCAAACTTGGGATCGTGATAGGCTCCCAGAGTTCCAAATATTTGATTGTCAGTAGGGAGTGTGTCAAAAAGAATGGATGAGGTCTTTAGCTGGAAAGTATCTTTTCCACCTGCAGCTAATAAGTCCTCAACATCCAATGCTTCAGTTCCGAATTTGGAGGATGTTTTTTTACAGCCTGGTAAAACGGAAAGTGTTAAGACAAAACAAGCGGAAAGTAAAATACCTTTCCGCCAGTTGTTATGTAGTTTTTTTAGATTCATCATTGTATCAAAATGCCTTCTTCTATTACTTTATCAAAGAACTCTGATAATCCTTTGGTTAAGTGTTCTTCCGGTAAATAATTCAGTTTTAAACACGTCGCTTCATCGTAGACTTTTTGTAATTCGGGTTGAATTACTTCACTACCTTGAATGACTCCGTCAGAGAACGCAACTGCAGCTTTTGTTATTGCATCCAAAGTTGGTGTTTTAACTAAATTTGTGACTTCTTCATCGAATCCGTCAAATTTCAATTTTTCGTGGAAGCGTTCATCCCAGGCGGAGTCAAATCCTTCCTTGTCGTCATAAATGCTGTAAACCACTTTTGTGTCTGCAAAATGAGGATCTTTATTGTAGATCTTTTTGATGTAAAGGGACATCAATGAAGTCATCCATCCGTGACAATGAATCACGTCCGGTTTCCATCCTAATTTCTTAACTGTTTCCAATACACCACGGCAGAAGAACATACTTCTTTCGTCATTGTCAGAAAAATCAGCTCCTTTATCATCCGCAACATTTGTTTTACGTTTGAAGAATTCATCGTTGTCGATGAAATAAACCTGCAAACGTGCAGCGGGGATTGATGCGACCTTAATGATCAACGGGTGATCATTATCATCAATAATGATATTCATTCCCGAAAGGCGGATTACTTCATGAAGTTGGTGTCTTCTTTCATTAATACTGCCGAAGCGAGGTGTAAAAACACGGATTTCTTTACCATTCTCCTGCGTCCCTTGCGGAAGTTTGCGAGCGTTGTGAGAAATTTCTGTTTTAGCAAGAAATGGATATATTTCCTGAGAAACAAAGAGAATTCTTTTCTTTTCCATAGAATTCGATAGGGGAATTTTTGAATATTATAAGTGCAAAATTAAGAAAAAAAGACGGAATCTTCAAGATATTAATATAGTTTTGCCTGCTTGTTTTGAACGAAAGGGTAGGAAATTGGAAATAATCAACACGGTGACAGGGCTAAAACAAGCCCTAAACTCAGCTCGTAAAGAAGGTAAAAGTATTGGTTTTGTGCCAACTATGGGAGCCCTGCATGAAGGACATATGGACTTGGTAAGTCGCGCCAGTACTGTATGTGACCTGGTTGTCGTCAGTGTTTTTGTGAACCCTACCCAATTCAATAATGCATCGGACCTGGAAAAGTATCCACGGACTCCGGAAGCTGATTCCGAATTGTTGAAAAAATTTGGTTGTGATGTTGCTTTTTTTCCCTCGGAAAGAGAAATTTATCCCGAAAACCTGGTATCTCCCCGGGTAGATTTAGAAGGTTTGGATGAAGTGATGGAAGGGAAATTTCGTCCCGGGCATTTTAAAGGAGTCGTTCAGGTAGTTTTTCGCTTGTTTGATTTGGTGGAGCCGCAAAAAGCATTCTTCGGGCTGAAAGATTTTCAGCAGGTTGCCGTGATCAAAAAAATGGTAGCTCAGCTTTCCCTCCCGATTCAGATTGTTCCGTGCGAGACCTCCAGAACCGAAAAAGGATTGGCCATGAGCAGCAGGAATGCCCGTTTGTCGGAAACTCAAAAGGAAGAAGCACTGATTATCTACAGAACGCTATCCCGGGCAAAAACAGATGCAGCTACTTTTTCACCGAAAGAAACACAGAAAAGAGCAATCAGCTATTTTGAAGAGGGAACACTTCAATTGGAATATTTGAGTATTGTTGATCCTGTTACCCTGGAAGATTTGGAAGATCAATGGGTTCCGGGAGCAACGATGTGCATTGCCTGTTTTTGCGGAGACGTTCGTTTGATTGATAATTTAAACCTAATTGAAAATTGAGGAGTGAAAATTGAAAAGTAGATTTTTTGAATAAGCCTGTTAACTTTTCTATTCTACATTTTACATTCTCAATTTTACATTAACTTTGCACTTCGATTTTTACAAACATGTTGATACAAGTAGTCAAATCAAAAATTCACCGCGTACGTGTTACTCAAGCTGAATTGAATTATGTTGGAAGTATTACCATTGATGAAGCATTAATGGATGCCTCTAACCTGGTTGAAGGAGAGCGTGTTCAGGTAGTCAATATCAATAACGGTGAGCGTTTGGAAACTTACGTTATAAAAGGAGACAGAGGAACCGGAACCATTTGTCTGAATGGTCCTGCCGCCCGAAAAGTTGCCGTGGGTGATATGATTATCGTGATCGGTTACGGATACATGACTCCTGAAGAAGCGCGGTCGTTTAAACCGTCTTTGGTTTTTCCGAATGAATTGACTAATTTGATAGTCTAATGAAAAAAACAGCAGGTATTCTTCTAAAAACAGTTCTTCCACTGGCCTTAGGTGTTTATCTGATCTGGTACTTTTTTAATTCGATGGAGCCGGCTGCGAAAGCTACTTTTTACAGAGCTCTCCGTGAAGCCAATTATTTCTGGATTTTCTTATCCCTGCTCTTAAGTTTCGTAGCATTGCTTTCCAGGGCTTATCGCTGGAAGTATTTGTTGGAGCCCATGGGATATAAAACTTCTTTTTGGAACCGCTATCATGCCATTATGATCGGATACATTGTGAATCTGACCATCCCCAGGGCAGGAGAAGCTTCAAGAGCTGCAATGCTTTACCGATCAGACGGAATTCCTTTTGCCAAATCCTTCGGAACCATTCTGGCGGAGCGTGTTTTCGACCTCATCATGTTATTTTCGGTGGCACTTCTGGCTTCTGTAGTTGGAGCGGGTGATTTTTGGAAGATCAAAGAACTGATCGAAGCCCTCGGAAGTGATCCGGAATCAGCATCTAAAATCCAGGCGGTCAAATGGATCATTGCAGGGATTTTTGTGATTGCATTCGCTGTGGTATTCCTGGTCAAAAAAATCCGTCAGAAAGTGATTGGATTCATCAAAGGATTGGTTGACGGCGTTTTATCGGTCTTTAAAACAAAACATCCCGGCGCGTTCATAGCACATACTTTATTCATTTGGATCCTTTACATTGTCTATTTCGGAATTTGCTTCTTTGCACTGGAAGAAACCTCACACGTTCCGCCAACAGGGATGCTGCTTGCTTTTTTGGCAGGTTCTCTCGGAATTACATTGACGAATGGCGGGCTCGGGATTTTTCCGATAGTCGTCGGATTGGTGATCGATTATTATTTGAAAGCGCAATACGGTGACCAGGTTTCCGGGATCGGTGGTGCTTTGGGAATGATTATCTGGTCTTCTCAAACTTTGCTGATTATTATTCTTGGAGTCATTTCTTTTTTCCTCTTACCAAAAAATTATTCAAAAGATGGGCAAGTTCGAACAGATCAGGCATAAGGTATCTACGACGGAAGAAATGGCAAACCGGGTTCACGAGTGGAAAAAATCCGGTGAAAAAGTGGTTTTTACCAACGGCTGTTTTGATATCCTGCACGAAGGACATGTGACTTACCTGGCAAAAGCAGCTGATTTCGGAACCAAATTAATTATTGCGATCAATACCGATGCTTCCGTGAAGCGCCAGGGAAAGGGACCCGAGCGGCCCATTAACCCGGAATCCTCCAGGGCTTTGATTTTGGCAGCTTTGGAATTCGTAGACGGAGTGATCTTCTTTGATGAAGATACGCCGGTTTCAGTTATTGAATCCTTAAAGCCAAGCGTTCTGGTAAAAGGTGCGGATTACGATGCAGACGAAACAGATCCTTCCGACAAGAAATACATTGTGGGACGGGAAGCGATCCTTGCACATGGCGGTGAAGTAAAAACCGTTGCTTTGGTTGAGGGTTTCAGCACAACGAATATTGTTAAAAAGCTGAAAGGGTAATTTTTTTTTGAGATTATCTACCAACTTTCCCAACGGTATTGAAAACAGAATACATATCAATATCGAAAAAACTAACAGTTACGATATTGTCCGAGTTTAGAATTAAATCCGTATCCAGTTCCTCAATCGATTTTACCTTGCCTTCCTGAATGTATTCGGCATAAACTGAGAGATAGTGTGTCGTAAACACTACATTTTTTTGATCGTCTCTATATCCACTGATTATTGGAATTATTCTGACATATTTAGATACGGAAGGTATTGGTAGTTCTTTTACCCATGCGATATAAATCTTCCCGTTGTCTAAAGTGAATGACAGCAATTTATTCTCTGTAAAGGATGATTCCAGCAGGAGTTCAAATTCGTTTCCAATTGATTTAATGGCCTTTGTAACACGCTTCTTTTGATCTAAAAACAGATTGCTTATTTCCGTAAAGCCGATTGAAAGAAGCAACACGCATAACGAGGTTCCCGTATAAGGTGATTTTATTGGAATAGCTTTATAAATTGTTTGCTGAAATTCAAGGGAGGTGATTGATTCGTAAAATAGTCTTAATAAATAAGTGATTACGGATGCTATAACGGCCAGGATAATACTCTCAAAAATTAATCTTTGTTGATCGAGCCTTTGCTGTTTGAATTTAAAAAGATATGATTTTGTGAATATGTAGTATCCTGCAACAAGTGGGAGCAATAGTAGGTTCCAAGGCATTTAAAACATTATTTTTTCTGTTCGTTTCGATTCTTTTGATACTCTTCAATTCCCTTTACCAGATCTGATTCGAGTAACTCAAAAATGATCTTCTGCACTTTTTTTTGTCTGAAAAAATCTTGTGTACGAATATAGAGCCTCCCTTCTTTGGTAGATTGGATTACTTCATCACTATTACTTACGATTGCACTCATGACAGTAAAATTATATTATCAAATTTAAATAAAAAAAAGAGGATGTCAAAATTTTATACAGCTTGTAAATCAAGTGCTTCAGGATTCCTCCGTTTTCTGACTTTTCACGTAAAACTTGATCCAAAAAATCAATGATAACAATCCGATAATCATGGAGGGATAATAGCTCCAAAAGCGGAAGCTGGAATAGAAATCCAATTCTTCCCTGGAAATTCCGATCAATCTTCGCAGGTGTTTGATCTCGTAATCCTTTTTTAGAAACAGGCTGTATTTTAGATCAAATGTTTCCAGTTTTTTCCTGAAATCGGCAGATCCGAAAACCTTCAATCCCTGTTTTGCTTTGCTCAGGAGCTTCACTTCATTATACAATACTTTGGACTCGTCATTCATGAGGTCTAACTTATAAATCAGCTGGCTTTGACGAATTTCAATTTCCCGAATTTTATCCGTCGGGTAAATGATGTTGAACAGGATGGTACCGATGCACATGGTCAATAGGAATTTGAACACATTGTCTCCGGATGCTAAAAAACTACTTGCTGTTTCCATATCCGTAATTCGTTAAGCGGTCAAAAATGGTGTCATGCTCCACTTCCAGGTTTTTCCGGATGTTTTGGATGGAATCCATGTAAGGCATATAATCCGTTGGAATGCGCTCACTGTTTATTTTGATGCTTATTTCCTCATTGGAACAACCGTTCAGGAACATGGACAAGATCAGGCTGGCGAGAATCAATGACTTGCCAACCGGCAGTTTGATATTGATAAATCCGGGTGAATTTAAACTCAGTTTGACTGTTGTGGTATCGATTTGTTCTCCGAAGTTGAAATCATCATTGATCCGGGAAATGAGTCCCAGGTAATTATCAAACAAATCTTTCAGGTCTTTCAAACTGATTTCAGATTCCTTGTTGATTCGCAAGGACAAAAAGCAATCTCCGTCCTTGATATACAATTCTTCCGTCAGCGAATCGATAAAATCCGCGTGTTTTTTAATGGAAACAATGGTGTGTGAATGTTTCAGCAAATAGAACAGGGCATTGTAATAATGGTGTTTGATGGAAGTTTTCAGCCAGTTTACTTTTCTTCGCTTGATGTATTTGCCTGTTGCCAGTTCCTGTTCGGATGCCATGTAAATTTCATCATCTGCAATTTCACCAATGCTGAAATGGTCGGCATCTTCTGATGGGATCAGGATCACATCGCCCTTTTTTAGGTTTTTGAAGGTGAAGAGTTTATTGATGGTTTTGGTAACGGATGATTTTTCGCCCGATCCTAACCAGTCATATGGAACATTCCGGTATTTATAACTGTTGGTGATTACTGATTTCCGGAGGTACTCCAGGTTTTCGTCCCGGATATCCGCTGCGGCAATGAAGTTCCAATCGATCCCGATATATCCGTTTTGAATAAAATCGGAATAACAATCGCCTCCATCGGTGCGGAAGTACCAGTATTCTTTTTTGCTGTCTATTTCCGCAACCTGGTCGAAAATAGCGGCCGTTTTTTTTAGATTAAGCATGTGGTGGTTTGGTGATAGGTTTGTATTTTAAGCAATCAAAGTTCAGGATACGGAATGCTCCGCATCCCGAACTTTTTAGGTCTCTGTTCTAGAATGCGTTCACATCTACAGTTACGATAAACAGTTGGTTTGTTTTTGCAAAGCTTCCAGCTTCAGGGGATTGACCTGTAACAGGATATCCGTCTGCTTCAGCTTCTGTGATCACTTCTCCATCGACGTCTCTTAATTCATAAGTGAATCCAAGATCTGTGATGATTTCTGATGTTACTCCAGTCCAGTCCAGATCACTTAAATCCGGAACCTTATGAACAGTTTCGAATTTAAGTTCAAGTGGAATATTCGATGTGTTCGCTATGGTTCCGGCTAAAGGAAGTTGACTAAAAATAGCCAATCCGTCTACCAGTTCTTCGTCTGTAAACTCATCATTTTCCTGAGTTATGAAAACGTACGAAAATCCAAGATTCTGAATCAATTCTTTGGTGTTCTCATCCCAGAATTTTCCGTTTAGATCCGGAACATTCCGGATTTCTGCAATGTTTTGAGGAGGTGGAACAGGAACGATTTTGAATTTCAATTTAGCCATCGCATTTGCTTGTAAACCAAAACGATTGACGTTTCCTGCATTTAACGGCGTTGCGTTAACGGCATATTTCGAAAGTGGAGTTCCACCCAGCGGACTGGTCTGCTGAGATTTCAAATCCAGGGATAAGGAAATCTGTGCTTCTACTTCGGTTTCCGGAATGGTATAAAAAGTAGGCTGATATCCGATTTCACGAATCAGTTTCAGCAATTTCAATTCGGAATCGGATCTGGTTGCATCTTTACTCAGATCATAGATTTCCAAAGTTTGCTCCAATGCTCCCTGGTCCAGGGCTGCTTGTGCATCGCCGACTCCTTGTCCGACGGAACTAATCAGTTCTCCCAACGGGCTTCCCAAAAGCTCGCTGAATAATTGTACGGGATTGTTAATTTCATCCATGTTTACTAAAAATTACGGTTACTAATTGATTTGGCTGGATCATTTCTCCTGCTGCCGGTGATTGTTTGAAAGAATCTCCGTTCACAACATCCAGGTTTTTCTGATAAACCGGGTTTAATTTTAAACCAAGGGTTTTCAGAATTCTGCGAACGGCAGTTTCGGTAAATCCTGTAAGATTTGGAATGCCGGAAAGTGTTCTGCCTTCCTGCTGAACAGGAGTAATATCAAACACTAATTCACTGATTGCGTTTCCGTTTATGTTTTCAGAATTAGTCAGATTTAGTAAAGAAGCATTGATCGTATCCTCTTCATTGTGAATGACTGCTTTCAGCTTGAGTGAAATATTCGAAAGTTTGAATGCAGAAGATTCCGAAGACCTTGCAGCAGTCTCAATTTCCGAAACGATGTTCGTATACAATTCATTGATTGGCACGGGAACAGTTTCATTTTCCTCAGCCATCTCGAAAAAGGTCGTAACCGGAATGAAATTCGCAAAAGTATTCTCGTTTTGTTGGATTACCTCCTCTGAACCGATCCATAAATTTCCGAAATTGAATTGATATTCTTCTATCTCTTCTACCAGTCCAAAAGAGTAATCTCTTGATACAACCAAGTCCTTTTCAACTGTTTCGGGAATTGGCGCTCCTTCTCCGGGAATGATACGCACATGCGGAATGTGCCCGGATTTTACCTTATCAAAAAAATAGACTTCCAGTTCATTGGTAACATCGACATCTGCAGCCGCTTTTACTAAGCTGAATGACCATTTCAAAGTGGTTACTTCGTAAAGGGGTACCCAGTCCTGCTCTTCAAAATGAAAATACTGAATAACCAAAGGAACTTCTGCTGCACTTAGCGGTTGACCGAAAATCCTTAATTTGAAATTAATTTTTGAAAAATATATCATGGCTTGCTGATTGAAATGGATGAAAATTGTGTTCCGCTATTGGCTTTAAAAACGAACGTTTTATCGGTGTCATAATCCGCGCTGTCTAGCTGGATTAAGACACTGAATATTCCCTCGTTATTAGTGTATCCATCTTTTGCACTTGTAAAAACGGGTGCAGTGACGGGTGTTTCAGAGTTGAATCCAAGTGAGGTGAATTCATCGAAGTTTATTTCGATTCGCTGATTGACGATCGCCTGGTTGGTAGCATTAAGTGCTCTTACGGTGATCCTGTATTCAATCAGGTTGGGATCCAATTCTAATTTTTGTGCAGTGCATTCCAGAAAGAGTTGCGGTAATCCTTCATTCGGCATGACAGCTACAAATCGCCCGGAAATAGTGCTGGTAATGCTGCCCAGGTTTTTGGATGTTGTTTCGGTGCTTCGAAACGGAGAAAACCGAATAACAGGTGCTGCCGGAAGCCTGGGAACAACTGCTCCAACTCCAACTCCTACTCCATGAGCAATGATTGAGTTTTCATTGGTTTGAGTTGTTTCGAATTGTGAAATCACTTCCAGGTTAAAATCCAGATAGGGAAGCTGGTATAAGGTGTTTGGCCTTCCGTATTCGTCATACGGAGGCATGCTGCGCAGCGTTTCCTGCGCTTCATTCAAACTGTCCGCTATGCTGAGAATAATTTCATGCAGGGCCAGTGAATTGGTGGTTGATGTTGAACTCATTTTTAAATGTATTTTTCGTTTTTGCGTTCTTTTTTTCTACTTGACCGTTCTTCTTCTTTTCGATCGGCCCTTTTTTTGGATATGAATTGGTCTTTCAGTTTTTCTCTGCGGCTGGTATCCTTCTGTTCAGCTTCTTTTTCGGCTGATTTTTTGGAAGAAGTATTTTCAGAAAGGTTGTTCAGACGATCATCCAAAGACAATTCCTTTTCCAGTTTATCTGTCAGGTCTTTGATTTCAGGAACTTTTTCTTCCAGGGATCCCAGGGAATCTTTGATTTCTGATTTGACAGACTGACCGAAGCGTTTCGTTTCTTCCAGTTTTTCCGAGAGTTTTTTGACGTTTAATTTTTCCCGCAGTTTTTCTTTTTGGGTTTCACGTCTTTCATCCCAATCATCTTTTATCCTGCGAATTCGCGTTGAAATTGCTGCAGTTTCTTTCCCGGAGTCCAGTTTGTTTTGAAACTTCACAAGATCCTTCTGTCCGAAGGAATCGAGCGTGGTTTTGAGTTCCCTGATTTTATCAGGGACTTTTTCCAGCTTTTTGATTTCTTCGGTTAGCACTTTTTTCTTCCTTTCTATTTCATCTTTCTTTGCCCGGATGGAATTGGTATCAAACCATTTTTTCTCGGGATCCTTTTTTAGAGATTTCGGTGCTTTTAGGCTGGTTGAAGGATCTTGTTCTGTTTCTTTTTTAAGCAAAGATTTCTTTTTGAGAGCCAGTTTTTCTCTCAGTCGATCCTGAGTCTGCTCCCATTTTTTCAATTCTTTGCTGTTTTTTAAGAGCCGCTCTTCGAGTTTTCTCTTTTGAGCGGCTCTTTTTTTTTCTTTCTCGCGTTTATTCTTAAACGATTCGATAGTACCGGAGAACCGAGGATCTTCTGCTACAGGATTAGTTGGTTGAAGTAAATCGCCCATCTCATTTTCCAGCGATTTTCGTTCCTTTAACAAATCATCCAACTCCTGATTTTGCGCTGCAAGTTGATCCAGCGTTAATTGGACATTAAAAGAATGTTCGTTATTCGAATCCGAATCAGTGGTTTTGACGAGGTTTTTCCAGCTTTTTGCCATAATCTTGTTTTAGAATGGGTGAATAGTTAATCTTCGGCGTTCTCCACTGCGTTTGCAATTGCTGTTTCGTCCATCATTTGTTTCAAACGACTTTCAAACATGGCAGGAGCAGGAACCGTTACGAGTTTGGTACGCATTTCGGAACTTCCGTTTGCTTCGTATTGGTATCTTTGAGAATAACTGGCGTTTACAGAGGCTGCAACCACCCCAAAGGGTGTCCAGGCAACACCTGAGACCGAAGTTCCTGCGGAAAATTCGTTGTCAGTTTTCATCGAAATAGCCAATTTTAGTTCAATGTAGGTTTCCACAAACTGATAGAACGTAGGGGTAAAACCAAGTGACAGTAAACTGACGCCCGGCTGATTTTCTTTGAGTTTAATCAGAGAAGTTTCATCAGGCACCATGTTACCGTCTTCATCCAGTTTAAACCCTGCCATTAACTGAGCAATTTTGATAGAAACACGATCAAGTGCATACTGCGCTTCGGCAATACCAACACCAAGTGTTCGGACTAACTCCGGAAACGGGGCGTTCAATAGTTCTTTTCCTATATTCATATACTTAGTGATTAAGGGTTAAAAGAGCAGCTGCCGCTCTGACAGCTGCCCGGATTATTGATTTTATTCTTCTTCCGGTGCGGATGGAGGAGTGACTACAATTACATTGTTGAACTCTTCATCCATCAAACGCTGGATACGCTCTTCCAAAACTGCTGGCGGTGGAAGCGGAACCAATTTGGTGCGAAGCAAACTCGATCCTTCGGCAGAATAGCTGTACTTCTGAGAATAAGCAGCATTGACCTGGGCAATCTGTACGGTTTTTCCTGATTTGAGTTTTTTCAAACCTCTTCCGATACGTCTTGCAGGAGATTGGTTGCCTAAATATGTACTAGTGCTCGCGTTCCCTTCCTGTGTGTACTTGATCGAGATCTTTACTTCTATAATCGTATCCACGAATTGGTAGAAAGTGGGTGTAAAACCGCATTCCAACATGGAAATTCTTCTTGGAAGGCTCAATACGTCAGATGCATCAGTTGCGCTATCTGCTGTAAAGATTTGAAAATCTGCATATGAAACAGTAGTCTGTGCCGAAGTTCCATTTTTAACATGAAACACTCCTAAGTGGTCTCCATAAGTATCTGCCGTAAGAACACCTCCTGAATACGTAGCATTTAGAGTTGGCTTGTATTTCGCTTGTCCTAATAAAGATCTGATTTCAGCTTTTTCCTGGATATTGCTGGTTGAGTTATGGCGGGCAATAATTTGACCTTTAGTTAACTTTTCCTTTCCGAAGTATACCCGGCTGTCCTCAAAAGTGACATTTCCCTGTTCATCCGTAACGGTTGTTAAACCGCCCATCATTTCGGCTACATCAATAGAGTTCTGATCGAGAACGATCTGTGCTTCTGCGATTGCAAAAGCCATTTGGCGAATCATGTCGCCCATAGGCACGT
>CAMLDR010000023.1 GCA_946478775.1 uncultured Flavobacteriales bacterium | reverse complement strand
ACGAAAATTTGACAAGCGATAAAAGAAGTTCGACAATTCTCCGTCAATATGCACCGGAACAATCAACTGATCGTTTAAACGGGCTTGTTTTACGAATGCTTTTTTCCAATCCAGGTCTTTCACCACCCCGTTCTTTTTTCTGCTGACCAATCCGGCGGGAAAGACGCAAACCAGTTGATCTGATGAAAAAAGGCTGTTGACCTGGAGCAGCGAACTGCTTTTCGTTTTTCCGTGTTTATTAATTCCGACAAAGATATCCTTCAATGGTTCCAGGTTCAGGAGTAAGTCGTTGACGATGAATTTGATGTCTCTTCTGTGGTCACGCAATCCGTCAACTAAAGCCATCGCATCCATTCCTCCGAGCGGATGATTCATGACGATCACGCATTTTCCTGTTTTTGGGATGTTTTCGATTCCAGAAATAGAATAAGTTACACCGATTTCTGCCAATACTTCCTTGCAAAAATCCTGGTTCCTGGAATCGTGAGTACTTAAAAACTCATTGATTTCCTTCTGATGAAGAATCCGTTCCAAGTACCGGATGATAAAACCCGGGATCCATTTAATCAAACGTGGATTTTTACTTTGGATTAATCTCCGTACGTTAATGAAATCTTCGTATTGTTTCATGCTGCAAAGTTAATATCTATCTGAAAGCTGAAAGCTAAAAATGTTAAAATGAAATAACAATAGATAGTTCAAAACCTTGGCAGGGTTCAAAAGTTCAAATGTTCAATCCATTGAACTTATTTAACTTTTGAACTCTTTGAACTTCTATGGAGTACAATAAAGCGTATCAAATGTCGGGGAATATCCTGCCCAAAGCCCGATTGCGCCTCCCTGAATATTGGAAGGAATCGTTGTCGGTGAAGCAAACGGGTTTCCGGCTGTGCCCAGCTGCATGTATTTTTTCTCTAAAAATTCGTATACATTCGCATCGATCTTAGAGAACTTAATCACGACCGAATCTCCTTCTTTGTAATAGCCTTTGTTGGCATCTGCAACCGTTTCATCGTCCCAGGTAAACGGATTCTCATAAAAAAAGTTGAATGTTTGCCCGCCAAAGAATTCATCATCGATTACCGGGCTGAATGTTGCCTTGAATGCCGGATCTTTCGTAGTTCCATTCACCGTATTGATACGTTTCACTTCCCACATATAGGCATCAAATCCGGGAGGATCTGTCAAAGTTGCCCAGGAATAACCGTATCCGGGATTTGCTCCGGGATCCTGCACCCAATAAACATTGTCCAGGTTTGTTGGATTTACGATTTGAGTGCTGGAAGTAAAAACTTCGCCGTTTAATTCAACCTTCAACGAATAGGTTTTTCCTACTTGTCCCCAAATAGCAGGATTGAAAGTAGAGTAGGCACACAAGTGATAGTTTGCGAGCTCTTCCACAGGAATTCCAAACAAGGCGGCTGCCATGGCTTCTGTTCCCGGAGGAAGATTGTCAGAACAGATCTGATCCAGGACCACGGTGGTTGTTCCGTCTGAAACAGTTACGGTTGCACCCGATTGGAAGCTGTTGAGAAATGCGTCCAAAGTGGTGGGAGAATAAATGTCCTGTGTTTTGGAAATTAGCACGATCGGTGGCATTCCCGTTTCGATACGCCCGTCGATCACTACTTTTTCCTCGTAGCCGGGAATATCTATTTTGACTTCCTTGGTGCAGCTGCCAAGAAAGAGGATCAAGCTAAGTAAAGCAATTAAAACTCGAAATTCCATGTGACGCTGGGTAAAATTGGAAATAATGAAACTTGTTTGACCGATATCTTAAAATCATTTGAAGTGATACTTCCATCGTTATCAATATACAAAAAATAAGGATTCGCGCGGTTATAAACATTGTAGATCGAGAATGCCACATTCTGTCTGAATTTTTTGACAACCTCGATCTTTTCGCCGGTTTTCTTGTCAATCTTCGTTTTGGTTGGCTTGTCATACCAGGTTGCAGATAAGTCAAGCCGGTGATAGGGTGCCATTCTTGTAGAATTCCGTGGTCCGTAATTGAAAAGCAGGTCCTGGTTATTGAAATACCAGCTGTTCGGAAGCGTCAGTGTATTTCCGGAAGCATAAATGAATGAAAATCCGAAAGTCCAGCGTTTGTTCAATTCGTATGTTCCAACCAATGTCAGATCGTGTCTGCGGTCATATTTAGCCGGGAATTTCTCGTCTTGTAAATCCGGGAAGTAGCGATCTGACCGGGCGAGTGTATAACCGATCCAGCCGGTTAGTTTTCCAAAGGTCCGTTTGATGAAGAATTCCGCGCCGTAACTCCATCCCGTTCCGTAAACCAGCAGATTATCGGTGTTGTCATTCACATTGTCGGAAGGTAAAGCACCTTGTTTGAACTCAATGACATTCTCCATTTTTTTGTAGTAAACCTCCACGGAAGTTTCCCATTTGTTGTCGTTGAAATTGCGGAAGTAACCCAGACTTGCCTGCCATCCTTTTTGCGGACGTGCCTTATCTGTAGTCGGGTACCAAATATCTGTAGGAAGTGAAACCGCACTCAGACTTGCCAGGTGCACGTATTGATTGTTGTAAGTAAAGCCCGCTTTGATCGAACTTTTGTCTTTCAACAGGAAGCGGGCAGAAATGCGTGGTTCAAATCCAAAGTAGGATTCAATAATTTCTCCTTTTTTGTAGGTTTTGGTCGAATCGGTTTGGCCGGTGACACCTTTATAATAGCGGGTGAAAGGACCTGTGAATTGGTACATACTTACCCGGACTCCCGCATTTACGCGCAGCCAGGAAGCAATGTCCACTTCGTCCTGGACGTAAATACCGGATTCATGACTGAATAATTTTTGAGCCAGGCCGGTGTCGAAAACTACTTCGTCCTGGGAAGCAGAAACGCTGGTTGGGGTAAAAGTGTGGTACAAATAATCGACTCCCATTTTGATGGAATGCCTTGTATTCGGGAAATAAGACAATTCGACTTTCCCTCCGTAATCGCGAATTCCGGACTTCAATTCAAATTTGAACTGGTCTTGTTCTGAGCCAAAACTGAATAAGTAATCTGTGACCGTTAGCGTCGTGTTCATAAACAATTTACTGCTGAACTGGTGGTTCCATCTCAAAGCACCGATACCGTTTCCCCAGGGCATATTTACGCTAAAGTCCTCTTTTTTATTCCCGAAGTTGAATAGGTCCTTTCCGTAATATCCACTCAGATAGATTTTGTCTTTTGGCCCCAAGCGGTAATTCAATTTCGCATTCAGGTCATAGAAATAGTAGCTGGAACCGTAAAAAGAACTGGACTTTTTGATGAAAGCTTTCATGAACAGATCAATATACGTTCTTCTTGCTGAAACAATAAAGGATCCTTTGTCTTTTACAATAGGACCTTCCAGGGTGAGGCGCGAAGAGATCAGACCCAAACCACCGGTAACTTTGAATCGTTTATTGTTGCCTTCATTCATATTGACCTCCAAAACGGATGAAAGTCTGCCACCGTAATTTGCAGGCATACTTCCTTTGATCAGATTGACGCTTTTTACGGCATCCGGATTGAAAACCGAGAAAAAACCAAATAAATGGGATGCATTGTAGACCTGCGCATTATCCAATAAAACCAGGTTTTGGTCCGGACCGCCGCCGCGCACGTAAAATCCCTGGCCTCCTTCACTCACGGAAGAAACCCCCGGGAGCAATTGGATGGTTTTCAGCACATCGACTTCTCCTAAAAAGGCCGGAAGTTTTTTGATCTGATTCATATCCAGTTCAATCTGACCGATTTTAGTTGAATTTACATTGTCTGATTTCCGGGCGTTGACCACCACTTCATCGATCTTAAATGTTTTACCTAATTCGGAAGTGATGATGGTGTCTTTGGTCAGTTGAATGTCTAAAGTGTCGTTTGGAAGACCTGCCCCACGAAAAATGAGTTGATGTGAACCTAGCGGAAGCGTTAAAGAATAAAATCCGAATTCATTGGTCACAGCCCCTTTTTGAATACCAGGAACAAAAACCTGGCCTCCAATAATCGATTCTCCTGAACTTCCTTCGATGATATAACCGCTAATGGTAGCATTTTCCTGTCCCCAGGCAGCAGAAATTGCAAATAGAAATAAGAAAAATATTGTAAGGGATTTCATTCAAAAATCAGTGTGAACGAATTTAATGCTTTTATGTCAAATTAAGCCTCGTTTTCTGTGCTTTTTCTTAAATTTGAACTTCCAAAAAAAGACAACAATGAAAATTTCATCCGCTTGGTTACACGAGTTTTTACCGGTTCATAAATCTCCCGAACAATTAGATCAGCTTTTAACAGATACAGGTTTGGAAGTGGAAGGATTTGAAACGATCGAGAGTGTGAAAGGAGGACTGGAAGGAGTTGTAGTTGCTGAAGTAATTGAATGTGAGCAGCATCCGAATGCTGACCGATTGAAAGTAACCAAAGTAAACAACGGGAAAGAAATCCTGCAGGTTGTTTGCGGTGCACCGAATGTGGCTGTAGGCCAGAAAGTGATCCTTGCCCAGGTAGGAGCCGTTCTCTATCCGAAACCGGATGAGCCTTTGAAAATGAAAGTTTCCAAAATTCGGGATGTAGAATCACACGGAATGCTTTGTGCAGAGGATGAATTGGGTTTGGGAACAAGTCACGATGGAATTTTGGTGCTGGACCCGAGTGCAAAACCCGGAACTCCGGCGGCAGAATACCTGGAATTGGAAAGCGATGTTCAGATTGAGATCGGTTTGACTCCGAACAGGGCAGATGCAATGGGACATACGGGTGTTGCGCGTGACGTGTTGGCGTATATGGCTTGTCACGAAGGAAGTTCGGCAAAACTGAAACTAAAAGAAATTAAAAAGCCTGTAAAGGAAGCAGAATTGCCTGTTTCCGTTGCAGTTGAGAATACGGAGAAATGCCCGCGCTATATGGGAATTACGTTAAGCGGAGTAGCAGTAAAAGCTTCTCCGGCGTGGTTACAGAATAAATTGCGAGCAGTTGGTTTGTCGCCAATCAACAATGTGGTGGACGTAACCAATTACGTGATGCGTGAATTGGGAACTCCTTTGCATGCATTTGATGCAAAAGTTGTGAACGGAAAAGTCATTGTCCGCACTGCAAAAGTGGGAGAGAAGATGATCACGCTAGACGGAGTGGAACGTGAATTACATGAAGAAGACCTGGTCATTGCGAATGAAAAAGAAGCAATGTGTATTGCCGGGGTTTTCGGAGGGAATCATTCGGGAATTTCTGATTCAACGACAGAGGTGTTTTTAGAAGCAGCATATTTCCAGCCGGTATCTGTTCGTAAAACAGCCAAAAGACACGGCTTGTCTACAGATGCGAGTTTCCGTTTCGAAAGAGGAGTGGACGTGGATTTGGTTCCGTATGCACTGGAAAGAGCTGTTCAATTGATTCAGGAAGTAGCAGGCGGAAAAGTAGGAATGGAAGTGGTGGATTTGTATCCGAATCCAATTCAAAAACGCAAAGTAACGCTTCGTTTTAATCGAATTAATCAACTTTTAGGGCATGAAATTGCTCCGGAAGTGATCAAAAATATTTTGATCTCGCTGGATTTTGAAGTGCTTTCCTCAAGCGGTGAAGCATTGGAACTTTCTGTTCCGAATTACCGCATAGATGTGGACCGTGAAATCGACGTGATCGAAGAAGTTTTACGCATTTATGGTTTTAATCTCATTCCACTTCCGGAAAAACTGAACACCTCATTGGTTGTTAGCCAAAAACCGGATTTGGAACGTTTGGGTGTAAACCTGGCAGAAGTTTTAGCCGGAATGGGATTCAATGAAATGTTGAACAATTCCTTGACAAGTCCGCAATACGCAGAAAAATTAGGCGGAAATCAGTTCCCGGTTGCGAAAGCAGTAACGATGCTGAACCCGTTAAGCCAGGATTTGGGAGTGATGCGCCAGAGTTTATTATTCCAGGGAATGGAAACGGTTGCCCACAATCAGAACCGCCAAAACCCGGACCTGCGTTTGTTTGAATTTGGTAAGACCTATTCATTCGAAAACGATATTTACTCAGAAAACAAGCGTTTGTTGATCCTGATGACGGGAAATAAGCAGCAGGAATCGTGGGCGCAAAAACTGGAGAAATCTACTTTGTTTACTCTGAAAGCGATTGTTTCAAATGTATTCGAACGTTTAGGTTTGGCGTCATTTATCCAGGAAGAAAGTTTATCAGAACAGGCCGTTTTGGCAGATGGTTACCAAATTCGCATTTTGAAAAATGTAGTGGGGACTATTGGTTGGGTAAACCGGAAAGTGAAGAAGCATTTTGGAGTAAAACAAGACGTTTTTGTTGCTGACCTGGATTGGGATGCTGTTTTGGATTCTTTAAAACTGGCGAAAGTCCAGTACAAGGAATTGCCTAAAACATTCGAAGTTCGTCGTGATTTCTCTTTATTGCTGGATTCAAAAGTAAGATTTGCTGAGATTGAGCAGATTGCCAAAAAGGTCGATAAGAAAATCCTTCAAAGAGTTGGTTTATTCGATGTTTACGAAGGGAAGAACCTGCCGGAAGGCAAGAAATCATACGCAGTTTCATTCACGTTCCAGGATAGCGAACAAACTTTGAAAGATACACAGGTAGATGGAATTATGAACTCCATTCGTTCGGAATTGGAAAAACAATTGGGAGCTGAGTTGAGATAAGAACAATTGATTTTGTAACTTAAGGTAAATTCTTTCGGATGAAGCTATTTCTAACATTCTTGCTAACGGTTCTGACAACTCTTTCATTTTCTCAGACCGAACGCGTTTATACTAAAATTGAACCTGCTCCGGTTATAACTACTCAAAATGCGTCCGCGTATATGAGTTATGAAAACACATTGGAATCCGTACTGAATTACTTTTATGCCTCGCGAATTCGAAAGGACTGGGAATGGATGAACGTTTTTTTGCCTCTTGGAGAATGGGATGAACAAATTGTTCATAAACTGGAAAAGTATGATCAATGGACCATCACAAATTTCCACCTGGTAAGTAAATCGGAATATGCACCAGGCAAATTTTATGTAAAGATTTACTTTAAAATTGAGATGAACGGCAAATCTGAAGATGGGATAGATACTGCTGAAGTGCAATTGATTGATGGGAAGTGGATTATTACAAGTATTCCAACCTAGACTTTTCAGTTTGGAATAAACAACTATTGGAAGGAGAGAAACCATGAATGCATACGTCGTAACAGGAATTGGTACCGAAATAGGAAAAACTGTTGTCAGTGCGGTACTTTGCGAAGCGTTAAAAGCCGATTATTGGAAACCTGTTCAGGCTGGTGATTTGCATGCTTTGGACAGTGATTTTGTCCAGTCACATACTTCAGAAACGAAGGTTCTGCCGGCAAATGTATTATTGAATCACGCCATGTCGCCCCATGAAGCTGCCCGGCTCGACGGCGTTGAACTAAGCGACGAAGATTTCGATTTGCCTGATTTCTCCAAACGAACAATTATTGAAGGAGCAGGAGGTGTGATGGTTCCGCTGAATGATGAAGGATTGTGCTACATCGACATCTTTCAATTGTGGGAAATCCCGGTTTATGTGGTTACAAAACATTACTTGGGGAGCATCAATCATACGCTACTGACATTGAATGCACTGATGTCGCGGGAAATTCCCATTGCAGGTCTGATTGTGAATGGGGAACCCAATGAAGCGTCAGAGCGGATATATCACAACCATTTTCCCGATCTTCCAATCACAAGGATTCCGGAATTGACTGAATTTTCAAAAGAAAGCATCCAACAAGCTGCCAAATTATGGATAGAGCAACTAGCTTAGAAAAAGACAAAAAACACGTTTGGCATCCGTTTACGCAAATGCAGACAGCGAAAGAGCCCTTGCATATTGTAAGAGCAGAAGCAAGCACACTTTTCGATTCGAACGGAAAAACCTATATTGATGCCAATTCATCCTGGTGGGTAAATGTTCACGGACATGGTCATCCTTATTTGGGGCAGGCTTTGACGGAACAATTTTCCCAACTCGATCATGTGATCTTCGCAGGAGCAACGCATCCGCAGGCTATTAAACTGGCAGATCGCATCACTTCCTTACTTCCTGATAAACTGGAAAAAGTGTTTTTCTCCGACGATGGTTCGACTGCCGTTGAAGTTGCTTTGAAAATGGCTTTTCAGTATTGGTACAACAAGAACGAACCAAAAAACCGCATTATTGCAATTGATGGAGCTTATCACGGAGATACTTTTGGTGCCATGTCGATTGGTCAGCGTGGTTCTTTCAACAAGCCTTTTGAGCATTTGTTCTTTGATGTGGATTTCATTGATTTCCCGAAAGATGAAGCGAGAAGCCGGGCTTTGATACAAGCCGAACAAATCCTGCAAACGGGTGAGGTTGCTGCTGTGATCGTAGAGCCTTTGGTGCAGGGATCAGCGGGAATGCGGATGTACGATTCCACCTGGCTGGATGCCTTTACAACTTTGGCTAAAAAGTACCACGCTTTGGTCATTTTTGACGAAGTGATGACGGCCTGGGGACGGACGGGGAAATTGTTCGCCCATAATTTTTGTGAACAGGAGCCTGACATTATTTGCTTGTCGAAAGGCCTGACCGGAGGAATTCTTCCTTTGGGGTTAACGGTTGCGACGGATGAAATTTATAACGCTTTTTTGCATCCGGAAACTGCTAAAGCTTTGCTTCACGGACATTCTTTTACCGGAAGTGCCATGGCCTGTGCTGTTGCAAATGCCAGCCTGGATTTATTTGAACAACCTGAAACCTGGGATTCGATCGAATGGATTGAAGAGCGCCACCGGTATTTTATTGAAGCATTGAAAACCCATTCCAAAGTCAAAGAGATTGGTTTGTGTGGTACCATTTTGCGTTTCGAAGTAGAAACAGGAGAAGGGAACAACTATTTTTCTTCCATCCGCGATACAGCATATGATTTTTTCCTGGAAAACGGCTGTTTGATCCGTCCGCTTGGAAATGTTTTATACCTGAATCCACCTTACTGTATTTCGGAAGAGGAACTGGATAAATTGCATGTGGTTTTGCTGAATTTTTTGGATAGTCTGTAATTGAAAATTGACAATGGAAAATTGAAAAAGGAGTAAGATTTAAAATTTTAAATTCTCCATTAACCTCTGAATGCCTTCAAAGCTTCCAGCTCAAACACTATCTTCTCCAAATCTACCTGTATTGCCTGGAACTGCTGGTTTTCTTCAAAAATCGGATGTTGAAGAATTTCTTTCAGTGGTTTGAAATCCATTTCTTTTTCGTGCTGGATGAACTGATAGAAAATAACCTGGATTGCTTCCGTGTAATCGTTCAGGATCTCATCCAGTTTGCCTGAAGTTTCTTTCTCCAAAGCAAAAGCCAAACTGGTAATTTCGCGTGAAATACGGATATTGGATCCTACTTTGGCAAAGTGGACATCAATTTGTCGCTGGTGAGCCTGTGGTTCTTCATACATACGCTGAATGCAGGCAAATAAGTTGTTGTTTGCGGCTTCACTCAAACGCCGGCTTTTGTGCCAGGTAATTCCCACAGGAAGTTTTTTCTGATAATTCAGGATCACCTGGTTGAGGAAGAATAAATTCTGATTGAATGAACTGTTCAGCAGGGCCGGGAAGCGCTGTTTCTCCCAAATGGGCCAAAAGGCGAAGCTGATCAGGATTGCCAGGGCAGAACCGATCAAAGTGGAAAGTACTCTCCACCAGATCAAATCCCAGGTACCTTGTTGGGACAGCTGCATCATTACCACCAGCATGATGGTGACAAAGAATACCCCGACTTTGTAATTGTTTCGCAGGTAATAAGCAACGAAGAAGGAAATGAAGATCAGGATTACGACAAATTGCTCGTGTTTGATAGGGAGAAGCATAATTGCGCCACCAATTACAATTCCGGCTACTGTACCGATAATCCGTTCGAACCCTTTTTTTCGGGTGGCTCCGTAATAAGGCTGGATCACAATAAGCAGTGTCAGTGCTATCCAGTGGCCGTGATCTATTTTGAAGAATTTGAAAATGAAAACGGAAAGCGCGAGTCCCAAACCAACACGTAGGGCGTATTTAAACTGCTGGGAATCAAAGTTGAAAATTTCCCGAACGATCTGAAAGAGCACCCGGGGCTGCAAGCCGGCAATGAAATGATTGAATGACAGCTTATAGTTCTCAAAGTAATTACTGCGTTTGAAGTTTAGCTTTTGGTCCATCAGCTGAACGGCATTTTCCATGAATTGCTGGCATTGGTTCAAACTGACGATGAACTGATTGAGGATCAATTTGTGGTCTTCGGACAACTCCTGGTTTTGGAGATTTTCCTTTAAGATACCCGCTGCGATCTCAAACCGTTTGATGCGCACTTTTGCCATGGTCAAATCTTCCCCGCGAAAAGTAAAAATTACAATGGAAAGGCGGGCAGAGGCCTGCGACAAAGCGGAAAGTGTTTTATAGAGAATGGAACGGTTCTGGACCAAAACGGGTTCGTTCTTAATGGAATCCAATTCTTCGTGCAATAATTTGATGCTAGCCCCGAAATAGGCCGCAGATTTCCGGATCTCGATCATTTGATCGTAATGTTCTGCCTGGAATCGGGAGTTTTCATTTCGCCGGTTGAATAACTCGATGGATTTGTCTACGGCACTGCGAATTTCGATTTCTTTGGCTGTTATTTTTAAAAAATCTGCTTTGGCATCCGGCTCCAGAAACTGCTGGATCAGTGCATCCAGATAATCGGTATTGCGTTTCCAGATAGTAGCCACCGATCTTCTTAAAGGATTGGATGCTGAAAAGGGAAAGGACAAAAAGATGATGGCAACTGCCCAAATTGCTCCAAACAGAATGTATTTTCCGTAAACCAATGATTCGGGGAAGGTGGTAGGATTTGAAATTCCGAAGAGGTAAAAGAACCCGACTCCAACACCGATGGTAGAGCCGTAATCGCTCCAATTCCGGATCAAAGCAGCAAACACGCCAATTACGAGCATTCCGGATACAGCAAGTATTACTGAACTTCCAATGTTCATTCCCAGTATTGCAGCAATCAGGATCAAAACAGCTTCTACCAGCTGGATGAGCATTTTTTTGTAGTGCGAACCTCTGTAATCGATCAAAGTGAGCATATAGGCTCCGAAAGCTGCCCAAATGATGTGATAGGAAAAACCCAGAAAAAGCGGAAAGACGATCAGGGGAACATTTAACGCCAAAACCACTCGGATGGACCAGCTAATAGTGGGTTCCAGGTATTCCTGCTGGAGGATGGTGTTAAATTGCTTAATCGGTTGAAACCGCATAGGAAGTGAATTTCTTAACAAAGATAGCTACTATAATTACGAATTACGAATTCCTAATTATGAATTACTATATTTTGGCAATTTTGATCACTTCAGAGGTGTTTTTTCCTTCAATCAGGCAAACATACAAGCCTATCGGTAGTTGTTTGATCTCCAGGAAACCGGCGTCGTTTGTTTTTAAGGTTTGAATAAGCTGACCGCCAACGGAGAACACGGAAACTTTTGCGTGGGGTTCCGAGATCAGGTTGAAATAGTCTTTACTGGGATTGGGAAACAGGATGGATTCCGGTATGGTTGCTACCGGCAACTCCATTTTGTAAAAATCGGAAGTGCGTGTGAAGTTGTCTTTTAAGCCTGTTCCCAAATAAAACTGGCCGTTCAGTGTGAAGCCTTTTGCGCCTTTTAAACCGGTTACGGGAAGTGGATTAGTCCCTTTCCAGGTTTTGGTATGATCAAGGAAGTAACAATCGTTGTGGAAAACGCTGTTCTCGTCCATTCCACCGCAAACCAAGGCATTGAAACCGTTGCTGATGGCTGTACCATAAGAGCGCATTCCGGAAGGAAGGGGAGGAATTGGGGTCCATATTCCCGTTCCAGGGTTATACGAAAACCACGATGCCGAATAGCTGATGGGGTTGATGTCAAAGCCTTCGCCGAAAATTCCCTCGTTCAATAACTGAAATCCGAGCACGCTTCTGTTTGGTCCTCCCGGATAATCGGTGAGCCTTGTCCAGGAATCCAGATCTGCATTGTATTTCCAGAAATCTGCCAGGGTGGAATCGGCTGTTGTTCCCATTCCCAAATAAGCCACATCCCTTATTTGCAGTGAAGTTGCGTGCCAGCGCGCCAATCCGGGGAAATCATTCAGTTGTTTCCAGTTATTGGTAAATTCGTTGTATTCCCAAACGTCTTTTAAGGCCTGATTTGTTTCTGAATAGCCGCCAACCAGGTAGGCTTTGTTCTTTAATGTGAAAACGGTGGAATATTGGCGTGCAATTCCGGGGAAAGCAGCTTTTTCGTTCCATGAATTGGTATTCGGATCGTACTGGAATAATTTACTGCTTTCATTGAAACTTCCTAAATAGCCTGTGACAATGTAGCCGAATCCGTCGATTGAGAAGCAAACTCCGTCGTCTCTTCCGGCCGTTGGAACGGAACTGACGGAAGACCAGTTTTGGGCATGAAGGTTGAGATTAAGCAATAAAAAGAGGATGAAAATCCTTTTCATGGTAAAGTGTTTGTTGGTCTAACGCAGAAATTAGGAAAATCGTTTGTCCCGGTTAAAATAATTCAAGGCAGACAAAGTAGGGGCGAAAAATTTTTCGCCCCTACTTTTTATTGTTGTTTTGTTTCTACGACTGCTTGCTGAATCAATTTTCCGACTTCGCGGATTTGTTCTTCGGTGATGTTTAGCGGCGGAGAAAGCCGGAAACTGTAAGGGTGGGAGAGGAACCAAAAGCTGATTACTCCGAGTTCCAATAAGCGTTCCACGACTTTTGCCACCCGCTCGTCGCTTTCCATATCGCAGGCAAACATCATTCCTTCTCTGCGGATCTCGAAGATCTCATCAATCTGCTGCAGGTAACTTTCCAGAAGTGCGCCAAGTCGTTCAACCTCTTCAAAATTGATTTCATTTTCAAAAACTTCCAGTGTGCCCCAGGCAGCTGCATTGATTACCGGATTCCCACCGAAGGTGGTGATGTGTCCGAGCATGGGGGAATGACTCAGCTGGTTCATATAGGCGTATTTCGAAATGAAAGCGCCGATCGGTAAACCGCCGCCCAGTGCTTTTCCTAAGGTCAAAACATCCGGGATAACTCCGCTATGCTCGAATGCGAACATTTTTCCTGTTCTTCCCATGCCGCATTGGATTTCATCGAAAATCAGGAGTGCTCCTACTTCATCGCAGCGTTTGCGCAGTGCTTTTAAAAATTCAGCGGATGCTTTGCGTACTCCGGCATCCCCCTGAACGGTTTCGAGAATGACTCCGGCTGTCCGGGTGGTGATGCGTTGTAAATCTTCCAATTCATTCAATCGAATGAAATCCACATCCGGCAAGAGCGGGCGGAAGGGAGTTTTTTTGATTTCGTTTGCAGAAACGCTCAGCGAGCCGTGCGTGTTTCCATGATAGGAACCTTTGAAAGCAATTAATTGTGTTCGGCCTGTGACGCGTTTCACCAGTTTTAATGCAGCTTCATTGGCTTCTGTTCCGGAATTTACCGGGTACACGCAGTCTAATTCTTTTGGAAGGAACCTGCGAAGAATACGGACCATTTCAAGGGAGGCGTCCTGGATGAACTCGCCGTAAACCATCACGTGCAGGTATTTATCCAATTGTTCCCGGATGCGTTTAATGACCTGGGGATGGCGATTCCCAATGTTGGTAACGGAAACACCGGAAATCATATCGGTGTAGCGTTTCCCGGATTTATCGTAAATGAAAATCCCTTCCGCCGATTCAACATCAATTAAATAGGGGAAGGGATTTGTTTGTCCTAAATGTTTTAAAAAATCTTCTTTACGGTTTTCCATGCGGCTTTCTGTCGTGCGGATCTCCGTCTCTCCGATCTTTCAATCGTTCGAGGAGGACCCGTCTGAATTCATGCTCCAAACTTAAGAGTTTTAAGGTTCTTTTTTCGCCAATGATCTTAATAAATTTTTCGCTGTACTCTTTTTTCAGGTCCAGTTCTTTCTGCTCGTACTCGAAAAGTGTATTCAACTTTTTCTTCGCATCGTCATTGGAAATTTTTTCTTCCGATTCTTTTAATTCTTTGTTGATCTTTCGGCAGTTTTGACGGATTTCCTTCATTTTGGCATCCATTTCATTGTAAACGGGCCAAAACTTTTCTGCTTCTGTTGAAGTAAGGCTCAATTCTTTGGTAATAAAACCCACTTTCAGCGCTTCGATTTTGTCGTCTTTCTCGTTATCATCTCCCGGTCCCTGAGCAAAGGTATTTGCTGTTGTGATGAGGATCGGAAGGATGATCCAGGCTATTTTTTGTATTGTTTTCATGTTTTCTAATTTAACTTTCGATGAGTAAATATTCGTCCAATTCACCGGACTCGTCTTTCAGGTAATCCAAAATTTCTTCGTCTTTCACATCTTCCAATAAAGGAGACTTTGATGTGAATGTTTCAGTTTTCGGATTTTCCGAATTTGTTTTTTCGGTTTCCAAAGAAGCTGTCACGGCGTCATTGTTTAAATGATGTGCAATGGTTTCAGCGTCCAGGTCTTCGATGTTTTGATCCAGGTAATCGTAAATTTCTTCGTTGCTTACCGAAGATAAATTGACTGGTTCTGAAGTCGTTGGTGACTGGGGATTGTTCCAGGGAAAAAGGAGCAGGAACGCAAGAATTGCTGCAGCGGATCCCCAAACATACTAGCGCTTGTAAATGGGAATCATTCGGGTTTCCGTATTCTTTTTCGAACCGTCCATTTGGATCTCCCGGAGCACATTCTTTTTCAATTCTTCAAAATACGAATCTGAAGGCAAAGGAATCGAAACGTGCTCTAGTTCATCAATAATGTATTTGTTTTCCTGGTTCATAACTCTATGATTACTCGTTTGTTCAATGGTTTAATTTCTCCTTTAAAAACGCTTCAATTTTTCCTACGGCATGGAAATAGTTTGCTTTCAGCCCGCCGACTGATCCTCCTGTTAATTTGGCAATTTCTTCGTATTTCAAATCCTCAAAGTATTTGTATTCAAAAACCAGGCGTTGTTTTTCCGGTAATGTTTCGATGGCCTGAAACAGCAATCCGGAGATTTCTTCCGAGGTCAACTTACCGTAATGTTCTGATTGATGGGAAAAGGATACGATCGGCTCCGTAATATCGAGGCTTTTGTGGCGGTTCTCTTTTTTCAGGAAATGAATGGTTTCATTATAAGCAATGCGGTACATCCAGGAGAACAAAGCGCTGTTTCCCTGAAATTGTTTGCGGTTGTTCCAAACTTTAATGAGGACTTCCTGGAGAATATCGTTGGTTAATTCGTGATTGTTTATCCAGCGGCGAATGGTGGAGTAAAGCCTTTTACTGTGAAGATCGACGATCCAAGTGAATGCTTTATAGGCCAAATCATCGTCCCGATGAAAATAAGAAATGATAGTATTTTCATCGGGAATTTGACTCATATTTTTATTTGCGTTTTAAGACTTTTTTAGCTGCTTCAACAATGTTCGGAGTATCCAAACCGTATTTCACCATGAGTTCGTCAGGTGTTCCGGATTCTCCGAATGTATCATTTACTCCAACATATTCCTGTGGGGTTGGCAAATGCCGTGCAAGTACTTGTGCAACGGCATCACCTAAACCTCCATTCAACATGTGCTCTTCTGCAGTAACAACACACTTTGTTTTGTTAATTGAGTCTAGGATTGCTTTTTCATCCAAAGGTTTAATCGTGTGCATATTTATTACTTCTGCACTGATTCCCTGCTCAGCCAATTGCTGTGCCGCTTCGATTGATTTCCACACCAAATGCCCGCAAGCAATGATGGTAACATCAGTTCCTTCGATCAACAAATCTGCTTTACCGATAGTGAATTTCGCATCCGGCTGAACAAAAATAGGAACAACAGGTCTTCCGAAACGCAGGTAAACCGGTCCTTTATGATCTGCAATTGCCATGGTTGCCTGTTTTGTCTGATTGAAATCTGCAGGAACGATAACAGTCATATGAGGCAGCATTCGCATCATCCCGATATCTTCTAGGATCTGGTGAGTTGCACCATCTTCTCCTAAAGTTAATCCGGCATGCGAAGCACAAATCTTTACATTCTTTTGTGAGTAAGCTACTGACTGGCGGATTTGATCGTAAACGCGCCCGGTGGAGAAATTAGCAAAAGTTCCCGTGTAAGGGATTTTTCCACCAATGGTCATACCTGCAGCCATTCCGATCATGTTCGCTTCAGCAATTCCTGCCTGGAAAAAACGATCAGGAAATTCTTTCAGGAATGCGTCCATTTTAAGAGATCCGGTTAGATCTGCACACAATGCAACTACATCCGGGTTAAGACGTCCGATTTCTAATAAACCTTCACCAAAACCAGATCTGGTATCTTTCTTTCCTAAAATTTCAAATTGCTTCATTGTTATAAATTAATCGAAGTTGTTTTATTGGATTGTATTTTAAATTTCTTTTCTACGGTGTAGGTTGTTGATCTCAATTGCCTTAGCCTGTATACCATGCGGTAATTTCCCGGTTGCAGGTAAATCAGACCTTTTAAGTTTACCTGATCCAGGTTGCACACCCAATCAACTGTGCCATTGTCATTCTCCACGAAGATTTGAGCAGCGACCATTTTTGATGCGCTGTAAGTCAGCTGTCCCGGGGCAGGAAGATCAATTGTTTCCGTTCCGCTTTGAGTGACTTTCACCGTGTGATAAATGCGCGGAAGAGTGAGGATTTCCACTTCATAATCTCCTACGATGTATTTGTCCGTAGAACCAACCAGCTGGGTGTTCAGGGTTAGTTGATCTGTTTTTTTATAGACCCTTGAAACAACTTGATAAGGGCTTGTGGCATTTGTAAAACGCAGCTTGATGAATCCTTGCGGACAGTCAACCGGAATTACATTGTGCATATTCTTAATAATGGAAATGTTATTCTTATAGACTTTCGGAATGGTGTTTACTAGCAGGTCGTACTTAAAGGAAGGGTCCATGGTCAATGTGTCGGGATTTCCCTGGCGATCCAGCGTGTGAACAAAAGTATACATCAATTCTTTGGTACCGGCTTTATAAAGGAACATGGTAACATCCGTTTCATTCGGTACTTTGTGGATGTTATTGAGATTGATCTGTACGGTTGTATTGATTACCGCTTTTGAAACAACCGCCTTCAAAACATTCCTGAAAGCTTCTTTTGTTTCGGCTTCCATATAGCTTCCGATGCATTTGAATTGATCGAGATAAGAGATATCCAGCCCCAAACCAATAACGAAGGGAGTCACTTTCACTCCTTTGTCGTGCAGCTTTTTAGCAATGACACAAGGATCGTTGTCACAGGCTTCCAATCCGTCAGTTATTAAGATAATGATATTCCGTGCGTTGGTATCCGGAAAATCGGCAGCAGCAGCTTCCAACGACCTGGCAATAGGTGTTGTTCCTTTCGCAAGGATGGTCTTAATCTTATTTCGAACCCTGGTATAATTGTCGGGTCCGAAGGGAACTTCCAGTTTGGTATCGTTGCAATCTTGGTAAGTTGCCGTGATAGGGGATTGATGGCCGTATACACGAAGTGCTATCTGGAGATTTGCAGATCCGTTTAAACTGTCGACGGTTTTAATCAGCAATTCTTTTGCCGCATCAATTCGTGTTTGTGATGCATCCCATTTGGCATTCATTGAATTGGAAGCATCGAGGATAAATAAAATACGGGTCAGTTGTTGTCCCTGAGCTTTCGAAAAGCTCAAAAAAAACAAACAACAAATGACGGCGAAGTATTTCATTAATAATCTCCTAAAGTTTCTTCGAGTTGGATTAAAGCTTCCTGTAATTGTTCCAGGTTCGGAGCTACACCATGCCATTTATGAGAACCTACCATGTAATCAACACCCTGACCCATTTCAGTTTTCATTATAATGATAATTGGTTTTCCGTTCCCGGTCATGCTTTTGGCTTTATTGAGTGTTGCGATCAGTTCCGAATAGTTGTGACCATCCATTTCCAAAACTTCCCATCCAAAAGCCTGCCATTTTCCATTGAGGTCTCCCAAAGAAAGTACGTCGTCCACATCTCCGTCGATTTGACGGCCGTTATAATCGATTGTCGCAATTAAATTATCGACCTTATTTGCTGCAGCGTACATTGCGGCTTCCCAAATTTGTCCTTCCTGCAATTCACCGTCACCGTGCAGGGTATAAACCGTGCGGTTATCGTGGTTTAATTTTTTAGTCAATGCTGCGCCGATGGCGTTTGACAATCCTTGTCCCAATGAACCGGAAGCCATTCTTACGCCCGGGATTTTCTTATCCGTGCTTGGATGTCCCTGAAGACGCGCGTTCAATTTACGGAAGGTGCTCAATTCTTCAATCGGGAAATAACCTGCTCTTGCTAAAACAGAATACCAAACAGGAGAAATGTGTCCGTTAGAAAGGAAAAACAAGTCTTCCTCTTTTCCGTCCATAGAAAAGTGGTCCGGATTGTGTTTCATCATTTCAAAGTACAGTACGGTTAAGAAATCTGCACATCCCAAAGAACCTCCGGGGTGTCCTGAATTTGCTCCAGAAACCATACGAACGATGTCTCTTCGTACCTGTGTTGCAATTGCTTGTAATTGTTGAATTTCCATTGTTATTCCTATTTGGCATTGCAAATCTAAGGTTTATATTTGCTTCCACTTCTTTTTTTTTTAACTACTTTTAAACCTTCGTGCAACTCTTTTTTAACTTAAAGAGTCTAGCATATTAAATCGCAAACTCAATAACATGAAAAAAACAATATTCTCCGCAATTGTTTTTCTTGGAGCAAATTTGTCTTATGGTCAGAGCCTGACCAAGGATCTAAACAAGCCTTCCACTGAACAAGGGCCGGCAGTTTCTAAAGAAATGGAAGCATATGCAGCAAAAAACGGAACTTACATCATTGCGAGTCCGAAAGGAAAAGATCTGACCCCGGATGGCGAAGTGACGCTTGCGAAGGCAAAATTGGTTGATCCTGCTGCTATGGGAATTAAAATAATTAACCGAACACAATACTTCACAATAGCCGGTACAACTGATTTGTTAGTGGTTAAGTCCACTTGGGTTCTTGAGAATGAAATGAAAACTACTAAGAAATGAGAAGAAAATTATTAATAGCGATAGGGGCTCTGTTTTTGGGAACAGTTTCACACGCGCAAATGACGATGTCAGATGCGGATTATGTTGATCCAAACGAATTGGATTGCGGTGCTTTGGGCTTAGGAGGTGTAAACTTTATTGATATGCCGGGAAATTACACTCCCAATTTTGATGATACGATTACTTTCTGTCCCGATTTAACTCAGGGAACGAAAGTATCCATTGCTTTTGCTACGAATATTGGTTATGAATTTGATATTCATCCAACAGATACCCTTTATATTTTTGACGGACCAACTACAGCTGCTCCCTTATTGGTAGCTGCAAACAATGGAACGAATCCAATGGGTGGTAACTGGCAGGCGAGTTTCGAGAACAATCCCAGCGGATGTTTGACGGTTCGATTTAAAACGGATGGAGCGAGTGATGGCACAGGATGGATTGCCAAAGTTGCCTGTGGTAACCTTGCTCAGCCATACTATCCGCATTTGGAGGCTTTTGTTAACGGAGATCCTCAAAACCAAATCAACCCGATTGATACAGGATATGTAAATGTTTGTTTGGGAGACAGCATTTTATTTGTTGCGAAACCTTTGTTTCCATACTCTTTGGAGTCTACAGGATTCGGATATTCTCAAACGTTAGAAAATATCAATTACAGCTGGACAGTTTCGAATGTTGGGCCATTGGGAGTTAATAATGATTCCGTGTGGTTTGTTCCAACTGCCCGTCAGGGATATTTTATTGATTTGAAAATGACGGACCAATTCCCTCAATTGATGGGGATTACAGCTAAAGTACGTGTTTCAATTCTTCCTTCATTTGCAACAGCAGGTCCTGTTGAAGATACCATTTGTATTGGTACACAAAATATTCTAATTGGTGGTGTAACCGCTCAGGACACCGCGGGTGTTGATGTTCCCGGAGGAGAATTTTCCATTGGAGGAAGTTTTGCCGGGTTAACATTCTTGCCTGATGGAACCGGTCAGCTTTACCAAACCACCATTCCTATTTCCGGATTAGGTTCCGGGACTGTCACACAGCCTTCCGATATTGCTTCTATTTGTTTGGATATCGAGCACTCTTATATCGGGGATATTGAGATTACATTGACTTGCCCGAATGGAACAGAGGTTTCTTTGATGAATACATATGGAGGTAATGGTATTGTTACGGGCGGATGTTTCGGAGGCGGTATTGCTTTAGGAAGTGATACGGATACAGATGGTGGTGCTCCGGGTTCTCCTGTTGAAACGTATTGCTTCAGCTTTGTAAACCCTGATTATGGAACCATTTGTGCCAATTTAGGAAATACTTATACCAATCCTTCCGGATATCAGTCCATGCTTCCGGGCACGTATACTCCTGATGGAAATTTTAATGACTTTGTTGGTTGCCCGTTAGATGGTAACTGGACAATTTCAGTGCAGGATAACCAGGGTATTGATGACGGATATATTTTCCAATGGGGGATTACTTTCGATGCATCCTTATACCCGAATTTCGAAACGTACCAAAATTACTATGTAGATGGTTTCTGGGATGCTTCTCCGAATATTATCTCCGGACAAAACGATACATTGGTTGTTATTCAAACAACCTCTCCCGGACATAGTTTTTATACTTATAATGTAATTGATGATTTCGGTTGTCATTACGACACTACTTTTGATGTGTTCAGCTTGCCATTGCCAATCATTTTCCAGGATACTCTTGCATGTGATTTGGCTTTCCAGGTCGCAGGTACACAGGCTTTTGCAGGTGGAGTGTGGAGCGCTACTCCGGCAGGATTGAACTTCAGCTCAACAACGAATAATAACCCGCTGATAACGACGAATACCGCCGGCACCTATAACGTCTCCTATATAGACAATGCGTGTAGCGATACGGTGACTTCAACGATCATCTTCCCGCCTTATCCGCAGATATTTAATGATACGTTGCTTTGTAATGATGAACTCCAGGTACTGGGTACGCAAGTATACCAAACAGGAGGTGTCTGGTCTGCTTTATCACCGGAAGTCATTTTCCTTCCGAATAATGCTGCGACGAACCCGATTATTACGGCAACTACCAGCGGACAATATACGGTTACGTTTACAGATAATGTTTGTAACAATTCAACGTCTGCTCAGGTGACATTGTTCTTATTGCCACAAATTTTCCCCGATACGACAGCCTGTGACTTTGTTTATAATGTTCAGGGAACAATTGCTGCAAACGGCGGAGTCTGGTCAAGTGCAGATACGAATATTCATTTCTCTCCGAATGTGAACGTTATGAATCCGGTTATTACATCCAGCATCCCCGGAACTTTTGAAGTTACGTTTACGGATAACCAGTGTGGAGTCGATATCACTTCTGAAATTGAATTCATCAACTGGGCTTATGTAACAACTGTTGACACGGTTATTTGTATGGGTTCACAGATTACGATTTCTGCCGCAAATTATCCTCAAAACGATACTTATGTATGGAATGAGGGTACGATTGGTCATGATATCACAGCAGGGCCGGGAGTATACACTGTTACGGCAAGTAATGAGTGTAACTCACACTCTTCTACTATGACAATTGGAGGTAAAGTATGTTACATCACTGCACCAAACATTATCGTTCTTTCATCCGCTGTAGGGAATAATAAATTCTACCTGGATTACGATGGTGTGGAAGAGTTCGAGATTTCAATTGTAAACAGATGGGGTAACCTGATTACAGAATATAGTGATCCGGCTGCTGCATGGGATGGTAAAAATCTAAACGGAGAGGTTGTTTCAGAAGGAACATACTTCTATAAATTTACAGCGAAACTGCAGACAGGTGAAGAAATTGTACAACAAGGATTTGTTCAGGTCTTCCACTAATAAAATAAATGATGTTAAAAGCCCCGATCCCGTACTTACTGGACCGGGGCTTTTTTTATTTTTGTAATTTCAAGTCAGGATTTTCAAACAAGGTTATTCAAATTTTACAGTAAGACAAATGGAACAACGCATAAGAGTAGGTGTTAACGGCTTTGGAAGAATTGGACGTTACTTTAGCAGACTGGCATTAATGAACCCACGAATTGATTTGGTGGCAATCAATGATCTGGCCCCGGTAGCAACCCTGGTCCATTTATTGAAATACGATTCCATTCACGGGAGAATGCATGATGAATTCGAAATAAAAGGAAATCAACTGATCTTTAACCAAACGCAAAAGATTGAATTTTTGCAGCATAAGAACCCAGAGGAGATTCCATGGGGAAAATTGGGCGTGGATATCGTTATTGAGGCAACGGGTCTGTTTCTGACTTCAGAGAAAGCGGGAGTGCATTTGAAATCGGGAGCGAAACGTGTTATTCTCAGCGCTCCTTCGGAAGGTGATGACATTTTCAATGTGGTTATCGGCGTAAATGATCATCTGATTACGGATGAACACCAAATTATCAGCAATGCTTCCTGCACAACGAATTCAGCAGCACCGTTAGTAGCGGTATTAAAAGAGTTCTGTGATATTGAAGAAGCATATATAACGACCATTCACAGTTATACTTCGGATCAGCGCCTGCATGACAGTCCGCACAAAGACCTTAGAAGAGCGCGAGCTGCTGCCCAAAGTATTGTACCAACCTCAACCGGTGCTGCAAAGGCAATCACACGCATTTTTCCTGAATTGGAAGGTAAGATGGGAGGATGCGGTATGCGTGTTCCAGTTCCGGACGGTTCGTTAACCGATTTGACGGTGATCGTGAAGGAAAATCCGCCAACGGTAGAACAGATCAATACGGCATTCAAAAAAGCATCCGATTCGAATTTAAAAGGAATTATCCGTTATACGGAAGATCCTATTGTTTCAGTCGATATTATTGGAGATCCGAACTCTTGTATTTTTGACAGCGAATTGACTTCGGTGATCGGGAATATGATCAAAGTGGTGGGATGGTATGATAACGAAGCCGGTTTCTCGAATCGTTTGATTGATTTGGTAGTGAAATTGGGATGATTTGAATAGATTATATAAACAGTGGGCACGCGATTAATCGCGTGCCCACATTTGTTTTGTAGTATTATTTGTGATTTACATTTTCAAAACCCATGCTCCCGGAACGGAACTTTGGATTGTTGCTGCTTCAGCAGTTGCTTCGTTCAAAGTAGCAAATCCTTTCACACTTACGCGGTACATACCACTATTCATGGTTACGGATGCTTCTCCGAATCCTTTGGATTGAAGTTTTCCAGCCAGTTTATTGGCATTTGCTTCGGATCCAAAAGAACCTGCGATTACATGGAAGGGTTTTGAACCGTCGAAAGCTGCGGATGAAGATGTTTTTAGAGTCTTTGTTACCGGTTTTTTGTTAACCGTCACTGTAGGCTTCGGTTTTGGGGTCTCTTTCTTCGGAGCAGGAGCAACGGTTTTTTTAGGTTCTGCTTTTACAGGCTCTTCCGGAAGTTTATCTTCCACCACTTGTACTTCGTCTTCAGGAATAGGTTCCGATGCTGTTTCGGAGTCAATGTTTACATCCGGCTCGTCTTCCAGTTGTTTTACGTCTTCACTTCCTTTTGCAACATTGTCGTTTTCCCCTGCCAGATCAGCCAAAATTGGAAAATCCTTTTTGAGTGTGTCAAACTGGATGGCGATGAAAGTTCCTGCACCCAGGATTAGTACGAGGAATCCCCATAAAACATATGCAAATACAGAAGTTTTCTTTTTTGTTTTCGGAGCATTCGGGTCCTTAACCAGTCTTTCCGTCTTGATGGTCTCTTTCTTTGGTGCAGGTTTTACAGGTTCCTTTTTGGGAGTTTCAACAACAGGTGGAACGACTTCGGCTTCCACTGGTTTTTCAACAATGGGTGGAATCATTTTCTCCACTTTCGGTTCCTCTTTTTTTGGTTCCGGAGTTTCAATAACTACTTTTGGTTCCTCTGCTGCAGGAGGGATTACTTTTTCTTCCTTTGGTTTTTCCTCAATCTTCGGTTCTTCTGCTTTTGGTTTCTCCACTACCAGTGGAACTTTCTCTTTCGGTGCTTCAATTACCGGTTCAACAACAGCAGCAACCGGTGTTTCAACTACGGTTTCCTGTTTCACTGTTTCTTCCGGTTTCTGGTCGCCTTGAGAAGCGGACCATGCTTCGAACGCAATTTCTCCGTCGATTTTCACAAAGCGACCGAATTGGTACATATCGTAGGAGTTTCCTTTATCTAATTCTGCTGTCACTTCACGTACGAACTTGGAAATCAGGTTCGAGGCATCATTTAACTCCATGTTTTCCTTACTGGCAATGTGCTTGGCTAAAGTACCGTCATCAAACTTCAAATAAGGCATAAACAAGATTTCCCCGGTGGTTTCATTGGTAACGGTAAGCGCTCCTAGCCCCGGTATAATCAATGTTTTGACTTCTTTTAATAGTTGCAGTAAGTAATTGTTCATGGTATGAAGTTTTGTTCTAATTTACAATTTTATCCAAATATGGATGAAAAAGTCATACTATCTTTTAAGCGGACTCCTTTTTCAGTTTGTTCTACGATACAGCATTCATTGACGCTGTCGTGCTCTAAAAATAACACAAACTCCCGGTTTGCAGCATTTTCAAGGAATGTTCCTTTTTCGCCCAGGGTGATCAAAGGTCTTGTATCGTATCCCATGACGTAGGGCAGGGGAATGTGTCCGGTGCTTGGCAGCAGATCTGCCATGAATACGAGTGTTTTGTCCTGGTAATGAATATGCGGGATCATCATGCTTTCCGTATGCCCGTCCACAAACAGCACATCGAAGTTGTTGAATACGGATTCGGTATAATTTCCGTTACGCTTTACCATTTTCAACTGTCCGCTTTCCTGAAGGGGAAGAATGTTTTCACTTAAAAAAGAGGCTTTTTCCCGTGGATTCGGTTCTGTTGCCCATTGCCAGTGATTTTCGGTACTCCAATAGGTGGCATTTTTGAAAACGGTTTCCAGTTTTGTGCGGTCTGAATTCCATTTAACAGCTCCGCCACAATGATCAAAATGAAGATGAGACAGGAAAACATCCGTGATCTGGTCCAGTCCAAAACCCAGTTTATTCAGGCTTTGTTCCAGTGTTTTGGTATCCGCCAGGTAATAATGAGAAAAGAACTTTTCGGTTTGTTTGTCTCCGATCCCGGTATCAATCAGAATTAAGCGATTTCCATCCTCGATCAGCAAACAGCGCATAGACCAGGTACACAGGTTGTTTTCGTCGGCCGGATTGGTTTTAGACCAGAGGCTTTTTGGAACGACACCAAACATGGCTCCTCCGTCTAGTTTAAATGTGCCGGTTTCAATGGGGTAAATCTTCATCTTTTAAGTTTTCAAGGCTATTTGACCTGTTTATTGACCAGATTCTTTACAGCGAACTAAAAATAGAAAATTCAAGGAGTTTAGCAATGGTTTGTGGGACTTTTCCCTTCAAATATTCCGAAAATAGTCTAATCGGTCTTTTCCGAATTGAACGGTCTTGAAAGGTGTTTTGGAGAGAGCGGGCGCTTTTAAACCGCATTTGAATTCCCTTTGACCGGTAATGATCATTGCTTCGTCCCATAAACCGGATTCGATGAAACGAGACAAAGTATTCGCTCCACCTTCAATCAATACCGAGTTGATGTTGAGTTCAAAAAGTCGTTGAAGGATGGATTCCAGGGTCAGATCATTCATTTTCAGGTAGCGAACTTCATTGATTTCCGCGTCTTCCATGAGATTAAAAACGAACGTAAGGTTCCCGTCTGAGAAAATTGCTGCATCTTCCGGCGCCTGTAATTGAGGGTCAATGACTATCCGTAAAGGATTTGGGCCTTTAAAAGCACGTGTCGTAAGGGAAGGATTGTCGTTTTGAATGGTACGCCAACCTACTAAAATTGCTTGTTCCGTACTTCTCAGCTGATGCGTTATCACCTGTGTTTCAGGTTGTGAGATCCAATTTATTCCTGTTTCTGAATGTGTAGAGCGGTCCCTATCTATAAAACCGTCTTTTGTCTGCGCCCATTTAAGGGTAATATAGGGACGTTTTTTGGTGTGGAAAGTCATGAAGCGCTTATTTAATTCCATTGCTTCTGCTTCCAGAATTCCGCAATCTACTGGTATCCCCGCATTCCTGAGTTTTTCTATTCCACGTCCTGAAACTTCCGAAAAAGGATCGATCTGAGCTATGACCACGCGTTTGAATTCAGAGCGGACCAATAAATCTGCGCAGGGGGGAGTTTTTCCGAAATGGGAGCAGGGTTCTAACGTGACGTAGATCGTAGCTTCTTTAAGCATTGCGGGGTCTTTTACCGATTTCACGGCATTCACTTCCGCATGAGCTTCTCCGTATTTTTGATGATACCCTTCACCGATGATCTCGTTGTTGAGGACAATGACCGCTCCAACCAATGGATTGGATTTAGTTGCTGCTCCGCCCAATTTGGCTAATTGCAGCGCGCGAAGCATGTATTTCTCATCGAGATTCATTAGTCAAAATTACGAATTCCGAATTACGAATAACGAATTAGAGGATACATCTTTGAGAAACGGTGGTCGTAATTGGAACTAATTTGAATTTTTGAGTCAAATAGAAAGGATCGTACTTTAATAAAATAATCAATTCGGCATTGTGCATTCGGAATTCGGAATTGATTTAATATCTTCGGCTCAAACAAACTACTTTGGAAAAGATTACCTCATACAAACCCTTGTGGTCTCTGCCTGTTATTGTAGCGGCATTAGGCTACTTCGTAGATATTTACGATTTGCTTCTTTTTGGAATTGTCCGGCTTCCCAGCTTGCAAGGCCTTGGTTTTAAAGGTGATGAAGTGAATCACGTAGGAACCCTGATTGTGAACTGGCAAATGGGAGGTTTGCTCCTGGGAGGAATTCTATGGGGGATTCTGGGTGATAAAAAAGGGCGTTTATCTGTTCTTTTCGGCTCCATAGTTCTCTATTCCCTGGCAAATATCATGTGTGGGTTCTTACCGTATTTCCCCAATGACAAAGAGAACCTGACTTATACTTATGTGGCTTTGCGCTTCATTGCCGGGATCGGATTAGCCGGAGAATTGGGCGCCGGGATTACCCTGGTTTCGGAAATTTTGCCCAAGGAGCTGCGTGCATTGGGAACTTCTATCGTAGCAGGAGTCGGACTATCTGGTGCTGTAGTTGCCAACCTGACTGTAAACCTGATAGATCCTGCTGATTGGAATATTGCTTATTTCATTGGAGGAGGAATGGGAATTGGCTTGCTTTTACTGCGTATTGGAGTGTTGGAGTCCGGAATTTTTAATGAAACCAAGAAGACAGAAGTCAGTCGTGGAAATTTCGGAATGTTCTTTACCAATTGGGACCGATTTTGGAGGTACCTGCGCTGTATAGGAATTGGACTTCCAACCTGGTTCTGTATAGGGATCCTGGCCATGTTCGGAAATGTTTTCGGAGAAGCTTTGGGAATTGAAGGCGGAATTAGTCCCGGTGATGCGATCATGTGGGGATATATTGGAATTTCTGCAGGTGATATTTTCAGCGGATTACTAAGTCATTGGTTAAAATCACGGAGAAAATCTATTTTATGGATGATGGCTTTTACCTTGATCAGCGTGGTCTGGATCCTTTCCGGAACCATTCATACCGCCGGAATGTATTATTTTATGTGCTGCTGGTTTGGATTCGGAACAGGATATTGGGCCATGTTCGTAACGATAGGAGCAGAGCAGTTTGGAACGAATATCCGATCTACAGCCGCTACCACGATTCCGAATATGGTTCGCGGAACGGTGATTTTAATGACCATCGGATTTGAATCTTTAATGGGGTCCGGATTAACCGTTTTGGTTTCCGCAGGAATTATCGGGTTGATTGCTTTCGCTATTGGAATTTACAGTACCTGGAGCATATCAGAAACCCACAACAGGGATTTGGATTTTGTAGAGGAATAATCGCTAATTCGCCCGACAAACGATTCCAATTGACCAATAATTAATTATATTCAACAAAATTATTCTCTAAAAAGAAATTCTCCGATGGAAATTGACCCGAACGCTAAACCCGCGAAACCGAAACCATGGTATATAGCCTTGTATTTTCAAGTATTGGTTGCCATTGTGATAGGTGTTATGTTGGGATATTTTTATCCGGAACTTGGGGAAAAGATGAAACCACTTGGTGACGGTTTTATTAACCTGATCAAGATGATTATTGCTCCGGTGATTTTTATTACTATTACGGTGGGAATAGCTTCCATGAATGACCTGAAAAAGGTGGGTAGAATAACTGGTAAAGCATTTGTTTATTTCCTTACATTCTCAACACTGGCACTAATAATCGGAATGATTGTCAGCAATGTGGTACAACCTGGGAACGGATTGAATATTGATCCGAGTACGCTGGATCAGAAAGATGTTTCCGAGTATGTTGCAACTGCTCATGGAAATACATTTTCGAATTTCATGCTGAATATTATTCCAAAAACATTCATGAGTTCCCTGACCGGAGAGAACATTTTGCAGGTTCTGTTTGCGGCTATTTTGTTTGGAGTTGCCTTGTCTTTAACTGCTGAAAAAAGCAAGCCTGTTTTGGATTTCTTCCAGGCTTTGACTCATCCTATCTTTAAAATTGTAGATATCTTAATGAAGCTTGCCCCGATTGGTGCATTTGGAGCAATGGCTTTTACCATTGGAAAATATGGTGTTGAAACTTTGCAAAATCTTTTTTTCCTGGTAGGAACGTTTTATTTGACGGCCGCTTTTTTTGTGGTAGTTATTCTTGGATTGGTTGCAAGATACAACGGGTTCAATATTTTGAAATTGCTTCGTTACCTGAAGGATGAATTGTTGTTAGTCTTAGGAACCAGTTCTTCCGAATCCGCTTTACCTTCATTGATGACGAAATTGGAAAAAGCAGGCTGTTCGAGCCAGGTTGTGGGGTTGGTTGTCCCAACCGGATATTCATTCAATTTGGACGGGACGAATATTTACATGACCCTGGCGGCATTGTTTATTGCACAGGCTTGTAATGTGGATTTGACATTCAGTCAGCAGGCTACGTTGCTTTTGGTTGCGATGCTTAGTTCAAAAGGCGCAGCAGGAGTTTCCGGAGCAGGATTTGTTACTCTGGCGGCTACTTTAACGGTTGTTCCGGATGTTCCGATTGCAGGAATGACGCTGATTTTGGGTGTAGATAAATTTATGTCCGAATGCCGGGCTTTGACCAACCTGATAGGAAATGCGGTTGCAACGATTGTTGTGGCCAGATGGGAAAAGCAATTGGACCCGGAGGCGTTGAAGAAAGCGCTTAGATAATTACGAATTACGAATTATTTTTATGGATTATTCAAGGTTTCCTTTAGAACCAACTGCCTGGAGGATTTCTACTTTGTGCGAATCGTTTAATCCGCTGGCATCGCGCATTTCCTGGAAAGCTTTGAAGGACGGCACATTTAAAAGCTGGTTTTGCATGGTTTCGTCCGAATACTGAGAATAATGAACAAATGAAACGCCATCGTCTTTTAAGAAGACGCTGTATTTGAATTTCGTTGCATCCAGTTGTTCGAAGTCTTTCAAAAATATTTGAATGTTGGCTTTGTTCTGTTCAACGAATTCCGGTTTTACCTGATAGCTTACTATTACTGAAATCATAATTTTAAGTTCAAAATGTTCAACAGTTAAAAGAGTTCAAGATAAATGGTTAGTTATCCAGATAGTCTTTTGGATATAATTTTTGTCCGTACTTTTCAGCGGTTTGGTTTGCCAGAGCCATTTGTTCGGGAGTTGGCGGAACGGGTTCAGGTAATGTTCCCGAAGGAATTTTCCGCCCGGCTTCTTCAAAGAACTGATCCAATCCGGCCGGAGCAACAATACACAACAACCGTGCATTTGCAGCGGTATTGTTTTTAAAGCAATGAACAGGTCCGTCTAAAGGAATGCGAACCAAATCTCCTTGTTTTGCAGGAATTCGGCTTTCCTTTGTGATCATTTCCACTTCGCCTTCCAGTACATAAAAGCATTCCTGGAAGCCCTTGTGTTCATGCGGGATCGGTCCGGCGTTTGGTGGGACCAGCATTTCAATGACCGCTAATTGTCCTTCTGAATTTTTGCTGTTCAACAAAATGTTATATGCCGAAGCACCAATGGCAATGGTTTCGGAAGATGCAGCGTTGAAGATTTGAATGTCTTTTGAACCGCTCATGATCTTTTTCCTTTGAACCAGGCATAGATTGCCATGGCATGGCCGTGACCCAAATCGTATTCTTCTTTGAGCCAGGCTACAATTTGGCCGGCCTTGATATCCGCGAGGACTTCTCCGTCTTTGATAAAGCCTTTTTCCACGGCCCTTTTTTGCAGTTCTTCTGGAAGTTTTCCTGTTAGGGCCTTGATATTGTCTAAATATGCTTGAAATGACATAGCAATCGATTTTAGATAAAATTACGAATTACGAATTCAAAAATGACAAAGATTTTTTGATTTGCTATTTCAACACCTCCAAAGCGTTCTTCATCCCGATTTAAGGAAGAGTCACTTTTGCAGAAATAATGATTGGATCATCTCCAACAGGATTTGTGAAATGACCGTTGCAAAATGAGAATTGTAATTTTCCGTTAACTTCATTTACGTAAACGGTATAATAGATTTCAAGAAAAAAGTCATAGAAGCCGTATTGAATATACACAGCAACTTCATTTGATTCATCAGGAAGATATCCCTGATGAGCCAGGTACATTCCCGGTTTTGGTTCTCCTTTAAATACAAAGTTAATGGTTTGGTTTATCGGACCGCTTGCATAGACTGAATAATAAATACCTTCGGTATGTGAAACCATTGAATAACTTGTACCACCAACACCACCAAGGGTTGTTGTACTTGAATTGTTTGCAATTGTGCAGGGTGGAAGCGGTGGTTCAATGACCTCAACATTGACACTTCCTCTTTCTATTACACATCCGTCTTCAATTATTTCAACATAGTATTTTCCGGAATGATTTATGTCAGCAGGATCAATTGTTATTTTATTCGGTTCGTAATTGTCCATACTGGCAGTTGTTTCCATTGACCAACCATTTGGACCTTTCCATCTGTAAGAATAACCAGTGTTATAGTATGCGGTTTTTAAAACGAGCGGCCATCCTTTAACAACAGGACCTTCGTACGATAAACCCACAAAGGTGGAATCTTCCGAACAGTGTTCTTTTTTTTCTTTTTTACAGCTACTTGAGCAGAACAAAGTGGAGAGAAGTATAAAGGTGGCAAAGAGTCTCATGGAAAATATTTAAATTTTGTGTAAATGTAGGTGTTTTTCAGAAGTTTTATTTCAATTCTGCCAAAGCGGCTTTCGTTCCAATGTTTGCAGTAATATAATCCACTTCCCGTTTGGGTGAGCGGGCAGGAGAGTGGCTTCTGCCATAGAAAATGATTTGGAGATGCAGTTTGTTCCACAATTCACGCGGGAAGAGTTTTTTCGCATCGCGTTCGGTTTCTTCTACGTTTTTCCCGCTCGTCAATCCCCAGCGGGTCATTAAGCGGTGAATGTGTGTATCAACCGGAAAAGCCGGAACACCGAATGCCTGTGACATCACCACAGATGCCGTTTTATGGCCAACTCCGGGCAATGCTTCCAGTTCTTCGAAGGTTTGAGGAACTTCACCGTTGTGGTTATCTATAATGAGATGAGAAAGGTCGTAAATGGCCTGGGATTTCCGTGGGGAAAGTCCACAGGGTTTAATGATATCCCGGATTTCTTCCACTGATAATTTAATCATATCCTGTGGACGGGAAGCGCGTCTGAATAAAGCCGGAGTGATCTGATTTACTCTTACGTCGGTGCATTGTGCTGAAAGCAAAACAGCTATGAGTAAGGTGTAAGGATCCCAGTGGTCTAATGGAACGGGAGTTTCCGGATAACATTTCTCCAATTCATCGATCACATATTGTGCTTTTTCTTTTTTTGTCATGGTGAACAAAAGTAAATAAAAGTAGGGACGCAAAGTATTGCGTCCCCATAGTTTGTGTTTTGTTCACCAGATTAATGTACCACGAAATGAACGGTTTTTGACTCGGTATTGCCGTCATGGTCAATTGCTGTTACAACTTCCAGTTTGAGCGGCGTGTAAACCGTGAATGGATTTGTAATTGCTTGATTGATGGTGAATTCTGCCAAATGATCGTGGACTTCGTTTTGATAAACAATTGAATCATTCAAGGTATTGGTTACCGTGACCTGGTATCCGTGAAGGTTGGCTGTTCCAACGATCGTTCCCATGACTGTAAAATTTCCCTGGATGGTATCGTTTTCATGTGGAGAAGTAATGGTAATCACAGCTGTCGGATGATCTTCGTGATCGGTGTGATTGTCATCTGTGCTTTTATCTTTTTTACATGCAGTTAAAGACATACTGCTTAGGAGGATCGTTAAAATAAAAAATGGTTTCATATCTAGTTGAAAAAATAATTGAGTGAAATACTAAATGCTGTTTTTTGACGGGAGTTTCCATCTCCCAGGTCCTGAGCAATCGGAATGTGGTAATTTCCCTGAATTACCCAGGAGTTAAGCTGAACGGATGCGCCAATAATTCCCGTAAGGACTTTCCCCTGAGTGGGAGATCCTGAGATTGCCTTCCGGTTCAAATAATCCAATCCGCTCCAGGAATACTGAGTTCCGGCATACATACCCCAGGTCCTGAATTTGTATTGTCCGAAAAGACTGGCACTGAATAAAGATCCCGGAATGTAGTTGTACTTGTTCTCTCCGCGAAGTAAATATTGGGATGTTTGCAGGATACTCCATTTCTTTTTTTGGAAGAAGAAGGAGTTCTGAAACACCGCATCAAAGGTTCCGGTTCCCGGATAGAGATACAAATCAACATCATTCGGGCGTGTGAATTTCCCGACGGGACTTTTTACTCCGGAGCCCACAATCCAGCGAAATCTGCGTGTTTGCAAACTGTCTTGTTTGTCAAACAGAAAAAAACTCACCATCAGGGTAGGATCGCCCAATCCGTTTTTTTGAGAGGTGGTATCCGCTGTTATGTGTTTATTGAAACTGATGGGGACTGAAAGCTGCAGCTGCCATCTTTTCGAAATACGCACTTGCCCGGATAGATCCAGGCGCTGGAAATAGTCCGTGCTGCGTTCGATGCCGTTCCCGAAAACTTGCGGGTGCTCACTTTTGTACAGACGGTATTGATAGTTCAGTCCAATGCTCGTTCGATTGCCTTGTGCCAACGTTCCCAAGCCATGCGTGGAATTAAAAGCTCCGCATCCGCATACATCGCAAGAGAGCGCAATATGGGACACGACAAGACACACGAAAAAGAGAAAACTTTTTTTCATGATTCTGTAATTAACTAATTTCTAAAATGTGTTCTGTACCAAAAAGAAGCGCATTGTTTTTTAGCACGCAGATTCTTCAGATTTGCGCAGAGCGTGTTGAATTACAAATACTTGAGTTTCTTTGGGTACAATGGGTTATTGAAAACCAGTCTCGAAGAACGACTGTTTTACACTTTTTTGGATAGAATGGAACAATTAGGATATTTATGAATAATAATCAAAAAAATCTGTGTGATCTGCGCTATCTGTGTGAAATATTAAAGAGTGCTTTCCGAGTCAAAATGAGATTCAATAAAATAAATTATCCGACAGCGGGTGGATGGAAAGTGGAACTTGAAAAGGAAACCGGTTTTTTGTTCTGGTAAAAGAAACTACCTGATCTTTCTGAAAGGGATTCCATGGTGTTTGCTTCAAATGCAGTAGCTGTTTGTGAATTTGCATCCCACACGTTTTCCTTTAGTTTCAAAGGCATTTTTGGAACAGGCTGGTTCTTTTTTTCTTCCTGTTCCAGTTTTTTTAATTGTTTTGCCAAATAACATTTACCGTCGCAATGAAGCATTGGTTTTTTCTTGTTGACACAATATTTTGCGGCGAGCTCAACCTGATTGTTGTAGAACCAAACGTTCCATGAGAATGCCGCAATATCCTTCCAAAGCAAGGCGATTACGAAAATAATACTCAATGTGCTCGCGGTTCTTTTCAAATCACCATTAATAAATCGATGGGAAGGCTGTAGGATCTGCTTCGTTCATAATTCCGTAAGCAGCTTCAACGATATCGTCAATGCTTGGCTTGGAGAAATAATCCCCGTCGGTTCCGTAAGCCGGTCTGTGATCTTTTGCACTTAAGGTTACAGGAGCTGAATCCAAATGAACATATCCGCCTTGTTTTACCAGGATCTGATCCAATAAGAATGCTGTTGCGCCTGAACTGACGTCTTCGTCTACGATGATCAAACGGTTTGTTTTCTTCAATGAATCGGCAACCATTCCGTTGATATCGAATGGAAGTAAAGTCTGTGCATCGATCAATTCAACTGAAATTCCCAGTTCTGTGAGCGATTTTGCAGCTACTTCACACAGGTTAAATGTAGAACCGTAAGAAACGATCGTTAAATCTGTTCCTTCTGTAACGATTTCCGGAACTCCAAGCGGAGTAGTGAAGCTTCCGATATTGTTTGGCAAGGTTTCTTTGATACGGTATCCGTTCAATGGTTCGATCACCAAAGCGGGTTCATCTGCCTGCATCAGGGTATTGTAGAAACCTGCGGCTTTTGTCATATTTCTTGGAACGCACACGTGTACTCCGCGAATGGAATTGATGATCATTCCCATGGGTGATCCACTGTGCCAGATCCCTTCCAAACGGTGTCCACGGGTGGAAATGATCAA
>CAMLDR010000022.1 GCA_946478775.1 uncultured Flavobacteriales bacterium | reverse complement strand
AATTCGTAATTCGTAATTCGTAATTCGTAATTCGTAATTCGTAATTCGTAATTAATGCGTAGAAAGCATCGTTTCATTTACCACCACGATAAAATCCGCACGATTCAAATGCTCTTTCTGTAATTTTCGCACATCCTTTTGCGAAACAGTCGTAATTGTTCCAACGCTTGTCCCGGGAGCATACTGCTGCACATACCACATAATTCCCTGATGGAAATCCGAGTGAAACGCTCCGTTCAGGAAGTAAACCAGCTCACCCTTTTTCACATGCTCTACAATGGAATAACCCATCGTGGCGTCCTTGATTGCCTGGGCATAAGCAAAATTGATTCCTGAAGCATGCATTTCTTTCCCCATTTGGATCAACTCCACATACTGTGTCAGCGTGGAATCAAATGGAAAAGGCAATGGAGCCATGAGTTTCTTCTGCTCCTCCGGAAGCGTGTCCAGGGCCGCAAGTCCTTTCTTGAATACCAGGCTAGCATATTTTCGCGTCACATTGGCAGCAAAGGGAGTATTTCCCTGCGCAATCGCTGAATCCAATACCGGTTTGTAATCTGTTTTGAAATTCGTCCACAACTCGGTCGAATCCTTCAGGGCTTTATAAGATTTATTTGCAATGTAATTGTTCAGTGCCTTTACCTGGTGCAGTTCAAACATCTCAAACCCAACAGCCAGTTTCGGACCGGCAGCTTTTTTGTTCAACGCCATCAATACATGCAGTTCCAGCCAGTGTGAAATCGGGTTATCGTGAAATTCTCCAAACAGAACCACCTGGTTTTGAGAAACGCTGGTCATCATTTTTTGGAAAGAAACTTCCTTCCCTTTCGAATCAAAAATGCGGAATACTTCCAGTTCCTGGGCATAAGAACCCGAACAAATAAGCAGGCAGAATACTAGATATTTCATCCGCCAAAGATAGAAACTTTCAAAAAGTTGTCCCTAACAGTTTTTAAGTAAGCCAGATTCCAAAACTACCTTCTCCAGGGTATATTGAACCACATAGAAGACATAGAAAATATACTGGAATTATTAATTGATTAATACCAATTGGATTATTAAAAAAATCTATGTGAACTATGTAGCTATGTGGTTTTTATTTTGGTCCCTATCGCATTTCGAAATTCTGACTACTTTTAAGTAACAGAAACACAACTCCTACCTCAAAAAGGTTGCTTATTTTTGTACTATGTTGAAAAAACTGCGTCATGCTCTTCCGATAACATTGCAAAGCCTTTTGCTTCGGATCGGGATACTCTTGCTGCTGATGACCATTACGCGTATCGTGTTCTACTTTTTCAACCTGGACTCCTTCGCCCATGTGCGTTTCACAGATTGGCTTGCCGGTATTTGGTTCGATCTTTCCACCATCGGTTTGGTATTAATGCCTTTCATTGTACTGAGCCTGCTTCCTGAAAAATGGCAGCAGAATTGGATCATTCGCATCCTTCAGGCCGTACTGTTTTTCCTTCCGACCTTGTTGATCACGGCACTGAATTTAATGGATACCGCGTATTACAACTTCACGCTGAAACGCTCCACAGCCGACCTCTTTGTGATTGTCTCGGCAGGAAATGACATCGGTCAATTATTGGGAAGTTTTTTCGCAGATTACTGGATACTCATTCTCATCTTCCTCATCGGGACCTGGCTATTAATTCGCTACTACAAAAGAACCAGTATCCGGAAATTAAAAAGAACAGGCGCGCCAGGTGTCCGCAAAGAAATTGCCGCTTTTTTAATCGTTGTCCCCTTGTTTGTTTTATTCGGTAGAGGCGGTTTTGGGCTAAGACCGATCTCCTCTATTGATGCCACATTGTATACTCAGCCGGAAAACTCGGCACTGGTATTAAACTCGGCCTTTACCCTGTTGAAATCCATTGGAAAAGACGATCTGGAAGAGCAGCACTATTACCCGGAAAAAGAACTCGATAAACTCTTCCAACCAAAACGGACCAGCCATCCGCAGCATATTCTTCCGGACGGAACCAATGTGATGATCATCATGCTGGAAAGCTTCGGGAACGAGTGGGTGGGACAATTCAATAACAGTGTTTCATACACGCCCTACTTAGACTCTTTGCTCAACGAATCCTGGTATTTCGAGTACGGAATCTCCAACGGAAAGAAATCCATCGAGGCCGTTCCTACTATTTCAGCATCCATCCCTACCTTGATGGACAATCCATACATCTCCTCGGCCTATTGCAATAACCAGCTTCAAAGCTTACCGAATATTCTTACCGGCCACGGGTACAGTACCGCTTTCTATCATGGAGCTACCAATGGTTCCATGCGTTTCAACAGTTTCGCTTCCCAATTGGGTTACCAGGAATACATCGGGCGTTTTGAATACAATAACGACAAACACTTCGACAAAACATGGGGAATCCTGGATGAATACTTCAATCCCTGGACTGCCAGACAGCTGACGAAGATGAAAGCGCCTTTCATGGCCAATCTCTTCACCCTTTCTTCTCATCACCCCTATTTTGTGCCGGAAGAATGGCGTTCGGTGGTCAAAAAAGGACCTCATCCGATCTGTAAAAGCATTCACTACGGCGATATCAGCTTACGTAAGTTCTTCGAACAGGCAGCCAAAGAACCGTGGTTCAACAAAACGCTTTTCGTGATCGTTGCTGATCATACACCGGCAAGCAACAGTGAAATTTACAATCAGCGAACAGAAATGTACCGCATACCTATTGCATTCTATGATCCAAGCGGCAAACTTCCCCGCAGGAGAGAAAAAGTGATCTTCCAGCAAATCGATATCATGCCTACTGTATTGGATTTGGTCAATATCAAAACCGATTACTACAGTTTCGGAAACAGTTATTTTTCGAAAGAACCGCGTGAGGCAGTGACTTACCTGGAAGGTTCCTATTACTATTTCCAGAACAACAAATTGCTCGTCTATTCAAACGACGAGATCAAGAGCTTATTCGATTTCACCATCCGCACCAAAAACCCGGAAAACCTGCTTCCTGCCAAAAAAACAGAAGCTAAAACGATGGCAAGACGTTTGAAGGCCATCATTCAAAGATATAATCATGATTTAATCCATAATCAGACGATTGTTCGATGAAAAAGCGTATTCGATTCATAATCAATCCCATTTCGGGTGGGGTCAAAAAGGCCAGGGTTCCTCAAATGATCGAGGAGCACCTGAACCACGACCTGTTTGAATACGATATCGCAATTACGCAATATAAACAGCACGCCAAATCCATTGCAGAAGAATCGGCACGGGAGGGAATCGATATTGTTTGCGCAGTGGGAGGAGACGGGTCCGTTCATGAAGTTGGAACAGCACTGATCGGGACAAAATGCCACCTGGCAATTATTCCTACGGGATCAGGAAACGGGCTTGCAAGACATTTAAAAATCCCGTTAAAAACTCCCTTGGCCATTCAAAACATCAATGAGTTAAATAGTATTCGGATGGATACCGGCCTGGCAAACGACAAACCTTTTCTGGGTGTTGGCGGCTATGGTTTCGATGCTTTTATTGCCAAGCGGTTTGATGAATACCACATTCGGGGATTTTGGGGATATACCCAATTGGTTTATGAAGAATATTTTTCCTACAAACCGCCAAGAATGAAGATCATCCTGCCCGATGAACAGATCAAGGGAAATTTTCTCTTATGCTCCATTGCCAATTCTTCCGAGTTCGGAAACGGGTTCTGCATTTCTCCCAAATCCAATGTGGTTGACGGACAAATGGAGCTGGTACTTTTGAGCAAATTCTCCTGGTGGAGGACCATGGGTGTGATCAGCCGGTTTTTCTTCAAACGCATTGAAGGATCAAGATATATTCGGATCGTCCCATTTCAGAAAGCACGCATTGTTTTGGAGGTTCCCTTAGCCCATTACGACGGAGAACCATTTGAAGTCAGAAAAGAAATTAATTTAGAGATAGTCCCGTCAAGTCTTTCAGTACTTTGCGGAAAAGAATATTTGGAATTCGTGAATTTGAAACTTAAAACAGAATAACATGTTTATCGAAACTGATTTAGAAACCGTGCTTTCGCATTTGAACAAGCTGACGGCAGACAAAAAACCGGTATGGGGAAAAATGTCTGCACAGCGTATGGTGGAACACTTAACAGATACCCTTCGGATTGCAACCGGTGAACAACCGCAGACACTGCTCATTCCGGAAGACAAGGTGGAACGCATGGTCGCTTTTTTATATACCGAAAAGCCCATGGCCCAAAACATGGAAGTCCCTTTTGCCAAAGAAGGTACTCCGCTGCGCCACGAAGAGCTGGAATTAGCGATAGATGAATTTGTAGATGTCTATTTGGAGTTCCAGGAATTATTTGCTCAGAACCCGGAACTAAAAACGGTGCATGCTTATTATGGCCCTTTGAATTATGAGCAGTGGGACTTGTTGCATAAAAAGCACCTGACACACCATTTCACCCAATTCGGGATCATCTAGTTTATTACTGCAGTATAGAACGTAATTCACATAAAAACAACAAAGCCTCCCAAAATGGAGGCTTTATTATTAATTCGCTTTTTTAGAAGTCGCAGGTGCAGGAGTTTCTTTCTTTGCAGTAGTTCCTTTCTTTTTAACTGTGCCTTTTTCCGTTTTCAAAGGTTGAGCTTTTGGTTTCACCGGTTCAGTTTGAGCAATTGCCGCTGCTGATACACTCAAAATTGCGATTGCAATCAATGCCAAATTTTTCATAGTCTCTATTTTTATTTTACAGTTTTACAATTTATATGCCAATATAAGGAAAGTTCAACGGAGTTCAAAATCCCGATAGCTATCGGGATCCAAGGGTTCAAAAAGTTCCAATGGTTTAAAGGATTCAATTTGAACATTTGAACAATTTGAACCTTTGAACTCTTTAAACCTTTGAACTTTCTTATATTTGAAAACGAAACAACAAAGACATGGTTCAAGCCTTTAAAAATCACTGGACAGGAATAGAGCAGGTAGCAAGAGCAATCCTGAAAGGGAAGTTTTTGTGGTTTTTTGTTCCCGGTCTAATCATCGGATTGATTTACCTCTATTACCAATGGCAGGCACAAAAAGCACTTGCTTTGGTGCACGCTGCAGATAATATTCCGGTTGTTGGAACTGCCATCGGGTGGATAGCAGACAGTGTTTTCAGTATCTTTGACCTGATCGTTTCCGAATTCTACAAATTTGTCATTTTAATAATCCTTTCACCGGTAAACTGCATTCTTTCTGAGAAATTCGACAGTTACCTTACGGGGAGGAAATATGAATTTAGTCTGGTACGCCTGTTCAATGACTTTCTGAGAATGATCCTGATTGTGATCAGCGCCTTATTCCTGGAATACTTATTCCTCGCCGTTTGGTGGATTATGTCCTGGGTACTTCCCGATTTCATCGGAGAAGCATTGTTCTTCTTAATCGCTTCCTTTTTCGTGGGGTTTTCTTTCTACGATTACAGCATGGAGCGCTACGGTTTGAATTTCTTTAAAAGCTGGGGAGTGGGATTCGCCAAAATGGGTTACATGATCATCACAGGAGGAATTTTTACCCTGATGATCAAAATTCCGGCAATAGGAATCATTGCAGCTCCTGTTTTAACAGCCATGCTTTCAACTGCCGTCTACATTCTGATGAATAAAAAAGCAGAACCGCAGCCCGCACCCCTTGTTAAAGATCAAGATCTATTAGATACATAAAAGAATAAAACATGAATGACTTATTCTCATCCTTTCAGGCAAGTTCCAAAGAAGAATGGATTGCCCTCCTGAAAAAGGAACTAAAGGGTGAATCGATCGATACATTAAACAAGATCAATCGCGTAGAAGAAATTGCGTTTCCGAGTTATTTCCATCGGGAAGATCACAAAAACGCATTCTCAGATCCGGGATTAGCGCCTTATACGCGGGGAATCAATTCTAAAAACAACGATTGGACCATTGCAACTGCTTTTAGGATTTCAGATCTGAAAGAAACAAACCGCGAAATTATTGCCGCACTGATGGCGGGAACAGATCATTTGGTTTTGGAAGCAATGAATACAGATCCCATTGATTTTCATGCACTTTTGAACGAAGTTGGTCTGTCATTTATTCATACCACATTCAGAGCAAAAAGTGTGGAGCAGGTCAATCAATTTTTGGTGTTCATTCAAGAAGCTCCTGCTTTGATTGAATATCCGGACAACGACGAACTGGTAAAAACAGGGAAAGCTTACCTGGATAAAAATCCAAATCTCAAGTTGTATCATGTAGATGCCTCTTTGGTGCAACAAGCCGGTGGAACAACCTGGCAAGAGTTGAGCATCGCACTGGCAGAAGGCCATGAGTTATTAGTGAAACAACTGGATAGCGGGATTGATTGCGATACTGCCGCTGCAGCCATCCATTTTACATTCGGGATCGGAAGCAAATATTTCTTCGAACTGGCAAAAATCAGGGCATTCAGAACCTGTTGGGCACAAATTGTTTCGGCATATACTCCAAAACATACTTGTTCATTGGCAGCAACAATCACAGCACGCACCGGATTTTTAAATATCAGTCTGAAGGATCCTTACACCAACTTATTGCGTCAAACAACCGAAGCAATGTCCGTTGTTTTAGGTGGGATTCAACACCTGAACATCCAACCTTATGATTGGTATTCCAGCAATTCGAATACCCCATTCACACGCCGGATGGCAACCAATATTTCGCTCCTGTTGAAGGAAGAATCGTATTTGCAGATCGTTTTGGATCCTGCCGGTGGTTCTTATGCACTGGATGCATTGACAGAAACGATTGCCGAACGTGCCTGGAGTTCTTTTCAATGGATTGAACGAAACGGAACGATCTCCAACCCGGAAGTCCGGAAAACGCTCTCAGCAGAGATCGAAGAAAAAGCGGCTAAGCGCGTTGCAGAGATCAAAGACAAAACGGAAAAACGGATCGGGATCAATATCTTCCCGAACCCGGAACAAATTACCAATAACTGGACAGAACTTCCGGCATCCTGGAACAATCTGAAACCATTAATTCTAGAACAATCCCTATGAGTATCCGTCAATCTTTTGAAAACGTATCGGTAAGCTCAGATACTCTATCGGGAACTGCTGAGAAAGCGGTCTTTTCCACACCGGAGAAAATAGAACTGGCAAGTTATTACCATGCCGCTGATCTCAAAGATGTCAGCCAATTGGGATTTGTAAGCGGTTTAGCGCCGTTTTTACGCGGGCCTTACGGTTCCATGTATGCGATTCGTCCGTGGACCATTCGCCAGTACGCCGGATTCTCCACAGCAGAGGAATCCAATGCATTTTACCGCCGGAACCTGGCAGCCGGACAAAAAGGACTTTCTGTTGCCTTTGACCTGGCAACTCACCGCGGCTACGATTCAGACCATGAACGTGTGGTTGGTGATGTTGGAAAAGCAGGAGTAGCGATCGATTCCATCCTGGACATGAAGATTTTATTCGACCAGATTCCTTTGAACGAAATGTCTGTTTCCATGACCATGAACGGTGCCGTACTTCCGATCATGGCATTCTACATTGTTGCTGCGGAAGAACAAGGCGTAAAACAGGAGGAGCTTTCCGGAACTATTCAAAATGACATTCTGAAAGAATTCATGGTCCGGAACACCTATATCTATCCGCCTGCTCCCTCGATGAAAATCATAGCAGATATTTTTGCTTACACCGCAGAAAAAATGCCCCGGTTCAATTCGATTTCCATTTCCGGGTACCACATGCAGGAGGCGGGTGCAACCGCTAGTATCGAACTGGCATACACACTGGCCGACGGACTGGAATACTTAAGAGCAGGAATCAGCGCAGGAATGGATGTAGACAGTTTTGCTCCACGTCTGAGTTTCTTTTGGGCGGTTGGGATGAACCACTTCATGGAGATTGCTAAAATGAGAGCCGGAAGATTGCTTTGGGCGAAGCTCGTTGCTCAATTCAACCCGAAAAGTGAAAAATCATTGGCACTCAGAACACATTGCCAGACTTCCGGTTGGAGTTTAACAGAACAGGATCCCTTCAATAACATTGCCCGAACCTGCATTGAAGCAATGGCAGCGGGTTTCGGAGGAACACAATCGCTGCATACCAATGCCCTGGATGAAGCCATCGCATTACCAACAGACTTTTCAGCAAGAATTGCACGCAATACCCAAATTTACCTGCAGCAGGAAACAGGAATGACAGACCTCATCGATCCGTGGGGAGGAAGTTATTACGTAGAAAAACTCACCCAGGAATTGGTCGACGAAGCCTGGAAACTGATTGAGGAAGTAGAGGAATTGGGCGGAATGGCCAAAGCAATTGAAACCGGAATTCCCAAAATGCGCATCGAAGAAGCCGCGGCACGCAAGCAGGCCCGAATTGATGCCGGAAAAGATATTATTGTCGGGGTAAACCGCTACCAATTGGAAAAGGAGGATAAAATGGATATCCTGGAAGTGGACAATACCAAAGTACGCGAATCCCAGTTGGAACGACTAAAAGTACTGCGGGAAACAAGGAATCCTGAACTTGTAAAAGCTGCTTTGGATAAATTGGCGGAAGCAGCACGAACCGGAAAAGGAAATCTATTGGAAATTGCCGTGGAATGTGCCAGGGAACGCGCTTCATTGGGGGAGATTTCACAGGCAATGGAAGAAACTTTTGGAAGACATCAGGCAACTATCCGCTCTATCAGCGGAGTTTATTCGGCGGAAAGTATGAGTGACAAAGATTTTGAAAAAGCAATAGAAATGGTCGAGTCTTTCGCAAAACTGGAAGGACGAAGACCCCGAATAATGATCGCTAAAATGGGTCAGGACGGTCATGACCGCGGAGCAAAAGTCATCGCGACTTCCTTTGCGGATATTGGTTTTGACGTAGACATAGGACCGCTTTTCCAAACACCCGGAGAAGCTGCAAAACAAGCCGTTGAGAATGATGTTCACGTATTGGGAGTTTCATCGCTTGCAGCAGGACACAAAACACTGGTTCCTCAAGTAATCGAAGAATTGAAAAAACTGGGCCGACCGGATATCATGGTGGTTGCCGGAGGAGTCATTCCTGCGCAGGATTATGATTTCTTATATGATGCTGGCGTGTTTGGTGTGTTTGGTCCGGGTACCAAGATTTCGAAGGCTGCACAAAAGATTTTGGAGTTACTGATTCAAAGTGCGGAATAAAGTTGTTAATTTTAAATCTTTTTGAAATAAGTTCGTACCAACCTGACTATTAAGACAATTTTACAGAAACTGTAACGAAACTTTTATTCAAAGTTTTCGTACATTCGGCATAGTTATTGGTTTAATCCATTCAACGAAATTAAAATATTATGAAAAAGCTTGTTCTAATTGCTGCCCTGTTTACTACCAAATTACTGGTTGCACAAGCACCGGAATATAATGATTTGCGCATTCTTTATGCAGATGGCGACTACGAAAAACTAGTTCGTGCATCTGAAAAATATACGATGAACGACAAAACAAAGAGTGATGCCTTACCACACATGTGGATGGGTAGAGGTCTTTACAAAGTTTCCTTAAGTGGTTCTGATGATGAAAAGTATAAAAACGCTTACAAGGAAGCAATCGGGGAAGTGGGAAAAAGTATCAAGTATGATAAATCCGGTGATGTTCAATCTGAATACGCAGAATTTTACGATGAATTCAAAAACAGCCTGGTAGAAACTATTCGCAATGAAGTAGAAGCTCCGGATTACAAAAAAGCTGCAACCTGGGTTTTAAAATACTATAAGATCAACCTTACGAGCATCGGTGCAAAATACCTGGACGGTGTTTGTAAATACCGGAATGCCGATAAGGGAGGTGCAAATACCGCATGGAAAGAGGCTGAAACAATGCTGAAAACGGTTACGGATATTTCAGAATGGTCGAAAGCTGAAAAAGACTTGCTGATGATGGGAGTGATCCAGACAGCAGAATGTTACTTAACGAGTAAGCAACCCGATAAGGCAAAAGCTGTAATGGGTAAGGTTGCTCAATGGTATGAAGGAAATGAAGATTTCAAAACGAAATACGACGAAATAGTCAACTAAATAAAGAAACTTGAAGAAGGCTTCCCGGATAACCGGGAGGCCTTTTTTATTTTATCACACTTAGCGCTATTGGTTCAAAGAACGCAAAGGATTTCACTATTAACATCTATCGGAGGATATCTCGTTTCATTCTGTTAAAGGAAACAACTATTAAACCCTAACTTTGCAAGTATGAAGAAGTATCTCTCATTTTTCAGGAACAAATACATCCTTGCATTGTGCCTTTTTATGGTGTACAATCTGTTTTTAGACGAAGTAGATATCTTTACCATTATCAATCAAAACAAGAAGATTTCCGAATTGCGTTCTGCTCAGTCTGAAATGGGCCTGAAGCTGAAGGATACGAAATACATCCTTTCCCAAATCAAAGACCTCTCCTACCTCGAAAAATTAGCCCGTGAAGACAAGCTTTTCAAGAAAGACAACGAGGATATTTTTGTGATCACATACAAGTAAACTGTTCAAAGAGTTTCAAATGTTGAAAGTGTTCAAAACCAAAGGGTTGTTTGAACTGATTTTGAACTTTTGAACATCTAATCTATTTCCGCAATCTTTGGCCGTTGATTGAAGTATTGCTGCTCCTGGTAATTAACCACTTTTACTCCCGGAAAATAATACAGCGCGATCTGAATATAATTAAATCCGAACTTGGCCATTTTCATAGCCCCTTCCTGGCACAAGCCAACTCCATGACCATAACCGCGACCTCTTAGGACAACTTCCGTTCCTTCCGGATAACAATTAAAGAACGTAGACTTCAGCTTGAAATGTTCCCGGATATCCCGCAGTGGAATTCCCAGCCAGGGGTATTGGTAAAACGCACATCTATCCGTCTGATTGAAGGTATAGATCATTGGACCCAAAACAGAATCATTCACCGGATAATGAAAAGTGCTGACCAAATATTCCATCCAATCCACCTGTGAAATCCGCTTCTCCCAGGTTGCCTGTTTGGTATAAATACAAAAAGTATCTTTGAAGGTGCTCAAATAAGGGATTTTATTGTTCCAGACATAATCCGGTTCGGAGGTTTGTCCGCCGCAATTGGCGTGAAAGTAGGCATCTACCAACTGATTCTGCGGATCTACCATCACCATTCCTTCTGTTTTTAAAACAGCAGAATCAATCAAGGGGTTTAAACGTAATTGGTTGTGGTAAGCCTGGCAATGCGTCCTGTCGCATAACTCAAATCCTTCTTTCTGATGCCTGGTTTTATACTTTAAAGCATAAGTCCGGCTCATTAAAGCCTGCACTTTATAATATTCAACCTCCTTTCCTCCTCCTCCTTCAGACTCTACAACTCCACTCAGATAATGATTGATATCCACCAGATTAACGATTGTCAATACGCCGTTTTGAGCCGTGATCTCTACGTCATCCTTATATTTTCGTTCCTTAATCACAGGAGTTTTCGTAGAATAGACCAATGAATGATTGAGCTTCGTGGCTACCAATAAAACTTTGGATACAACGGCTACTTCATTCACCCCAACCTTTAGTGAGATTTGATTATTGGCAGTCACAGACAGGTCCACAAATTCACTGGGCAAAAGGGTAGCGAAATTCGTGGTGTCTCCAAACACATTATAACTTCCTTCGGAATAGGCAAAGACAATCCGTTGAACGGAATAATCGCGCAAAACACCTATCCGCATTTGCTGAGAAAATACGAAAAGCGGAAAAATAAACCCTATGAGCACGAATAAGCGCAACATCTTACAAAATTAGTTTCGCAGCAGACAGAAAATGGTTCGGTCTCAAATAGTTTTCAACACCGTCTGTGCAACTTTGCGGGATGCACCCCCTTTTCCCAACATCGCTTTTAATGTGGAGTAATCTTCCAGAACCTGTTCACGCTTGCCTCCGCCTTTAATTACCATAGACAATTCTTTCGCCAAACGCTCCGTTGTACACTCATTCTGGATCAGTTCGGTCACCGATTCTTTGTCAAGGATCAGGTTCACCAATGAGATGTATTTCACATTGACCAGTCTTTTTGCAATCTGGTAGGAAATCGCATTCCCGATGTAGCAAACCACCTGCGGGATTTCAAACAAACCTGTTTCAAGCGTTGCCGTTCCGGAAGTCACCACCGCCGCTTCTGACTGCTGCAGCAGAGGATAAGTTTGTCCGTAAACCACATCTACTTTCTTTTCACCGATCAATTCCTTATAGATAGCAATATCCATGTTCGGTGCTCCCGCAATGACGAACTGATACTGTGGAAACAGATCCACCAAAGGAAGCATTACCGGAAGTTTTGTTCTCAATTCCTGCTTTCTGGAACCGGGAAGCATCGCAATGATGGGCTTATCCGTTGCAGGAATATCCAGCTCTTGTTTCAGAAGCTGCCGGTATTGTTCGATTTCATCCAGCAAGGGATGTCCGACATATTCAACGTCGTAGTTGTATTTTTTATAGAAATCAGCTTCAAACGGAAGAATGCAAAAGAGCTTGAAAACATCTCTTTTAATCTTGTGAACGCGATTTTCCTTCCAGGCCCAAACAGTCGGGGAAATATAAAAGTAGACCTTGATATTGTTTTTCTTTGCCCATTCCGCAATGCGCATATTGAATCCCGGATAATCGATCAGCAACAAAGCATCCGGTTGAAATTCCAGAATATCTTCTTTACAAAACCGAATGTTTCTTAAAATGGTCGGCAGGTTCATCAACACTTCCACAAAGCCCATAAATGCCAACTCACGAATGTGTTTTGCCATGGTCCCTCCTACAGCCTGCATTTTGTCGCCGCCCCAAAAACGAATAGCCAAATCAGGCTGTTCGGCAAGCAATTCCTTCATCACATTGGCGCCATGCAAATCCCCGGAAGCTTCTCCTGAAATGATATACAGTTTCTTACCCATTAACGAATCAGGTTAACGTAAACAATAAAGGGAAGGAATAAAGCCGATCCAACAATAATTCCCCGTGCCAGGTCATAACGCTCCTTGTTCAGGAAAACGTAGAACCAAATCAGGTTTGGAATGATGGAAAGTGACAGAAATTTACTCATCACGTTAATATCCATAAAGAACCGGTCCCAGAACAAAGAAAAAGGATAATGCTGCGCCCAGGAAATAATCAATACCGTAAGCGGAATGCAAACAAACGGAGAAAATATGCCTATCAACATGCCGGCAGTCGTGCGTGAATTCCAGTTAAATCTTTTTTTCATCAGAATATCTTTTTTAAACCAGCTATTGTTTCGTGAGCTGTGAGATCAAATTGGGTAGGCACAATAGTAGCGTACCCCTGATCCAGGAAATATAAGTCCGTATCCGTTGCATCTTCCCGGGAATCAAATGTTCCTGTGAGCCAATAATAAGGCCTTCCGAACTGATCCATGCGTTTGTCAAAACGATCTTCCCAAAAGGCATAAGCCTGTCTGCAAACTTCGATTCCTTTCAACGCTTCTACCGGTCCTTGCGGAATATTCACATTCAGGCAGACTCCCTGCGGCAGGCCGTGAGCCAGAATTTGTGGTATAATTTGTTTGGCCACATGCATCGGGGCAGAAAAATCCGCTTCCGGATCAAAATCACCATAAGAAAACCCGATGCTTGGAATGTGCTCCATTGCTGCTTCTACAGCGGCCGACATCGTTCCGGAATACAACACATTGGTAGAAGAGTTCAATCCGTGATTAATTCCCGATAAAATCAGGTCGGGTTTCCGGTGAAGTACTTCATACACACCCAATTTCACGCAATCTACAGGTGTGCCGCTGCATGACCAGGATTCGATTCCTTCAAAAATATCTGATCGGAACAATCTCAGAGGATGCGAAATCGTGATTGCATGTCCCATTCCTGACTGCGGTTTGTCGGGTGCGATTACCACCACATCTCCAAACTCCTGAGCAACAGCAACTAAGGACGCAATTCCTTTTGCATGAAGACTGTCATCATTGGTTACGAAAATGAGCGGGCGATTCGAATTTTTCATTGAAAACAAAGATACATTTTTAGTTCCTGACTCGTTGAGAGGAAAATGTGAAAGTTTTAGAAAGTAACACCCAAATTGAAAATGGATAATTGAGAATTGAAAAGGTTTGGTACGTCTTCTTACTTTTTAATTTTTCATTCTCCATTTTCAATTACAAAACTTACGATCTTCTTACCCCTGCTTCCCACCACGATCCGGTTTCCCCAGGCAACAGGTGAGGATTCCCACACACAGTCGGTTTTTCGTTTCACGATTATTTTCCCGCTGAGACCATCAATCAGGTAAATCGTCCCGTACACATCCGTAAAGAATAGATAGCAGTTCCCGGCCTTATCGTACAAATCAATGGGAGAAGCCCAACTGTAATAGTCCATCGGAATAGAGAACTTTTCCTTACCGGAAATTTTATCGATCGCTACGAATTCTCCGGCCAGCGTTCCATTCACCCGCGAGAAAATTCCATAAACCAGTTGGCTCGCTTTTTTCTTTCCCGGTAAAACCGAAGACAGCACTCCACCCGAGTTTACGCGTCCGTTCAATTTGGTATTGGTAGATTTTCGGGACACATCCCAAATCTCTTTTCCGGTCAACCCGTCAATCTTTCGGATATGCGCTGTTCCCGATTCGCCTTGTTTATCCACTTCATTCCCAATAAACAAAAAGGGACGACCGTCTTCCTGCAGATCCACCACCATGGAAGCATCCGTATCGTCGTAATTATCCAAATACCAAACGGGGTTCATAGTCATCAGGTTCATGCAAAACACATTTCCGCTGTTGTCCCCAAACCATCCCAGGTTATTCCAGGCCCCAAAGCTCGATTCAATTCCCAAATCCGGATGCTTTTGCACCTGATAGTTGAAGATAAACGGTTTAGGGATTTTCTTCCCGTTCAGGATTTTCGTTTTATAGATCTGGCCGTTCTCAGCCGGGTGAATCCAATATCCTGTCTTGGCATCAATCAGCGAATTGCTGTCGAATGCTCCCCAACTTCGTCTGGCTTTCGGGTCCAATCCATTCCGGAAGAAAATCTCTTCACCGGTAAACATATTGAAGATATAAGAACCGAAGCGCTCACCGTTCTTGATTCCCTGGCCTACATACAACAATCCGTTCATTCGGGGATCTACCGAAACGGTTCCTTTGATCGGATTTTCGATAGTGACATGAGGCCGCGTTGCCTTTCCGGTTTTCCAATCGATGAAATAAATATCCCCGCACAAACTTCCAACGATCACTTCGCGGAAATTGGTTTGATTTAGATATTTCGGCTCAATTCCGTGAAGTCTTTTTGAAATTTTCTTCGGCCATTTCACCACCAAAGGCTGACCTGTCCAGCCGGAACCACCTCCCCACGAACCGTATTCGGTTGTTCTGCCATCATAACCGGTAATAAATTCCCAGTCTAGGCGAATATCCTTGGGTTTTCCTTTCAAAACTCCTCTTGTAGGTGCATTGCGCTGCGCATTCCCGCGAAAACAAAAGATTCCGTTCTCCGAATTGTAATCGTCGGTAAAAAGAATTGCTTCTTCCGGATCGTGTGCCTCCGGATTGTAAGTCCGCAGGTCAAACATGGAAACATCTGATTCTTCCGGGTATTGAACCTTCCATGTTGCGCCACCATCCAGGATATTCTCCACGAATTCAGGTAGGATATGCACTTCCGGTTTTACATAATGCAGGGTAATCCCGGTTCCCAAATAGCCGACCAGAAAAACAATTCCGTAAGCAACAAATAATTTAAAGGCTCTGACCACCTTACAAATTTCGGTGAAATCAGGAGCTGAAAGTTCAGGAATTTGGAATAGTTATAAAGTTTCAGCTGTTAATTCGCAAACAGAACACGCATCATTGGAAAAGTAAAAAAGCCATTCCACTCAAAAGAGAGGAACGGCTTTTCAAACATGTTATTGGCTATAATTTAAAATCAGTGCTTTACAACACTTACTTTACGGATAGTTGTTTCACCGTCCGCAGTGATCTCAACCAAAATCATTTCATCTGAAACCATGGGCGCAATCGGCATTTTAAGTCGTTGCGGTCCCGCTTGGGCATCGATCGATTGATTTAGGAACACTTTACCATCTATTGTTTTGAAGGTAATGTTTACGGTTCCTGCGTCTTTCGTTATGAAATCGATATTGAGCTCCGTACTGGCCGGATTTGGGTAAAGCTTTAACGACTCTTCCATTGTTGGACTGGGCTGATTAATCGTCTGTGGATTTGTTGGTGTTGAATTACAATTGCTTACAACAATATCCTTACAGATCATTTTTTCACACTTCTGTCCGTTTGGCTTCGTAACCACAATCAGTACACAAACATGGTAAGTACCATTTCCACCGGCTGTATAGTTAATTACAGGACCTGAACCTGCATATGAACCATTAACTGTCCAGCTATAGCTTGTTGGAACCGATGAATTCAACATACATTGCGGAATCTGGGGTTGTGCCACGAGGTGGATTTTACAGTGGTCAACCTGGAAATTAATTATTCCGTTCAAGAGACTGCAAGGGCATCCACAACCAACCACATCAATCGTTTTGCATGATTCAGTCTGGCATACTTGTCCATTGGTGAGAACAGTAGTAAGCACCATACAAACTGTGTGACTACCATTTCCACCGGCTGGCATAGAGAATGGTGTTCCAGAACCAACGTATAGACCATCCACATACCAATCAATCGAGTAGCTTTGTATACATGGCGTCTGGTTAAAATATGCGTTGAAGTAACCGGTACACTGAACAATCTCCCAATTAAATCCTGCTACTATGTCACTGCAATTACATTGATCACAATCCGTTATTACAATGTCTTTGCACAGTTCTTTGTGACACAGGGTTCCATCAGGTAAAGTTACCGTAACGAATACACAGATTGTGTAAGTTCCATTAGCTGGAGCAGTCCAAACGAAATTTTGTCCGCTTCCTACAGGAGAACCATTTACATACCATTCGTATTGGTAATTGGACATACAATCAGGACCATAAGCCTTTCCTAGTAGTTCCACATCGCACTGGTTTATTTGGTATTCGAAATTGGGCTGTAACTGTTGACAGTTGCATTCATCACAATCTTTCACTTCAACCAGCTGACATACTTCTTTGAAACATTTCTGTCCATCAGGCATTTGTGTAGTAACCGTCAGGCAAATATTGTAGAAACCATTCGCTGGGAAAGTATAATCAAATACTGGACCCGAACCAACGTAAACACCATTTACCGACCAATTCCATCCAATAATCTGCATACAAGCAGGAAGTCCTACAAGGCCATTGAAATGTCCATTGCAATTTTCTAAGAAGTAATCAAAACCTATCTCAAGCTGATCACAATTACAAGGGTCACAGTCTTTCACCTTAACGATTTTACAGAATTCCTTCGTACAAGAACTTCCATCTGGCATAATGGTAGTTACTAGCAGACAAATATTATATGGTCCGTTAGCAGGGAACGAATAAATCAGATTTGGTCCTGTTCCTGAAGGAAGTCCATTGACATACCATTGATACGTAAAGTCTTTCATACAAGGTGGCGCCGAAACTACGGCATCGAAATAACCTTCACAGTTCACGATGTTGAAATTGAACGACGGTTGAAGTTGATTACAATTACATTCGTCACAATCTTTTATTTCGACTAGCTGACATATTTCTTTGTAACATACTGTTCCATCATTTAAAGTAGCCGTAATGAACAAACAGACATTATAGAACCCATTCGAAGTAAAAGTGTGACTAAAGTTTTGTCCACTTCCTGCAGGTAAACCGTCCACATACCATTCATAATTGACCCCTTCAATACAACAAGGTAACGAAGGATCTGCTACGAATTGGGCGATGCACTTATCGACCGTGTAATTAAAATGAGGTATGACCAGATCACAGCTGCAAGGGTTGCAATCAATGTTTACTGTGCGACAGGATTCTTTCACACACCTAGTTCCATCAGCTAAGGTTACAGTTACTACCATGCAGACAGTGTGCGGACCGTTGGTTAAGAATGCATAATTAAATGTCGGTCCAAATCCAGCTGAAACTCCATCGATAATCCATTCAATCTGAGTCGAAGTGTTAGCACAGTTAGGGTTAATCATCCCAGTGAATGTAGTAATACAATCAGTAGATGTGGTGTACGTAAAATCAGGATGAACGTTTTCGCATGTGCAAGGATTATCGTTACAATCTACGTCGATTGAACCCGAAAGAATGAAAGCTCCAACATTATCGACAAAATGAACAACACATTCGATTGTCCATACTCCTGCGGCTGGTGACAGAACGGTATAACCAATCGGCGGACTTACCATGTAAGGTGCTGATGGGGGAACAGTAAGCGGAATAGCAGGTCCGGCACCCGGTGGAATCAGCTGGATTGAAACCAAAACGTCATCCCAGGCGATCCCGAAATTTGTGGTAAAACTGGTTGCTCCTGGTGCAATGGTAAAGGTGCGTGAGAACGTGTAATTTCCCGCTGCATTATTAAAAATCGTACCTGAGCCATTGATCCAGCAAGCATTTGTTACTGGTACAGGTGTTACTTGCCAATAAGGAAGGTAGCTCTGTACCCGTTTTGCTACTGGTCCAACTGGCCCTGAACTAATTGTCCAGAAAGGATCGGTTGCACCGATGGCAATGGCATTTCCCGTAGCATCAATTCCAGTACTGACATTGATATCAGGGCAAGGTCCCCCAGCACCAGTCTGAGCTAGTAAATTGTTTCCTGCACCATAAAGCAGCACGAAACAGACTAATTTTAGAAATTGTTTCATAAGATGTAAAAGTAAATAGTGTGTAATAAAACTGTTAGTAGTTGTTTTTTTAACATTGAAATGTTCAAGACGAGTCGAAGTGGATTCTTTCCATGGCGTGAATAGTTATTTGTGAGAAGGCTAATATACAGTATGTTATAAGTATTTTTTCACTATTCTAAAGTTTAACATTTTAAGAAAGCTTCATACCAAGCATCTTTTTCATCTAATAAATAGATTTCACGCCACAAAATGACTGCTACCTGTCTCTAATTTCTATATTCTAATTGTGTTTTAAATAACATATTTAGTGATTTTGGCAAATTTATTACACAAATACTTTTGTTTAAATCACATAAAAACGTTGTGTCCTCAACTTAAACTCTATTTGAATAAAATTCAAAAACCATGTGGGAATTATTCGATGAACAACCTGAAAATTCCCGAATTTGCGTTAAACTTGCAATTCACAATTCTCGAAGATTATGCTTACTCCGGAGTCAGATAAAAAATTGTTCCTTTTAGATGCTTTTGCCTTGATATACAGGGCTTATTTTGCTTTTGCGAAAAACCCAAGGGTGAACTCCAAAGGACAAAACACTTCTGCTGCTTTTGGTTTTACCAATGTGTTGATCGATATTCTCAACAAAGAGAAACCAACACATATCGCCGTAGTTTTTGATCCTCCGGGAGGCGCAACCAACCGGAATGTGGATTTTGCCGATTATAAAGCACACCGGGAAGAAATGCCCGAAGATATCCGCAACATGATTGAGCCGATCAAACGCATTATTGAAGCTTTCCGGATCCCGATGTATGTGGTAGACGGATACGAAGCAGATGATTTGATCGGAACCATGGCTAAAAAGGCCGAAAAAGAAGGATTCATTACCTATATGATGACTCCCGATAAAGATTTCGGACAGTTGGTAAGTGAAAACATTTTCATTTACAAACCGGGGCGTGGTGGAGATCCTGCTTCCATTATGGGCGTGAAGGAAGTGTGTGAAAAGTTTGAAGTTCAGAATCCTTTGCAGGTCATCGACATTTTGGGATTATGGGGAGATGCTGCCGATAATATTCCGGGAATTCCGGGAGTTGGGGAGAAAACAGCCAAAAAACTGATCGCCGATTACGGATCCATGGAAGGAGTCTTTGAGAATGTAGAAGCTCTTAAAGGAAAAATGAAAGAGAACATGATCGCTTTCAAGGAGCAGGGAATTATTTCCAAACTTCTCGCAACGATTATCCTGGATTCACCGGTTGAGTTCAATGCCGAGGAACTTAAACTGGAAGAGCCCAATAAAGACCTCATCCTCGATATTTTCACCGATTTGGAATTCCGCAATTTAGCGAAACGCATTACAGGAGAAGAAATTGTGGTTACTTCTGCCGGTGTTGATCCGAATGGACAACTGGATTTATTCGGTACACAAAGCCTGGTAGATGTACGTCAGGCACAGCCAACAAGCGGAGTAAAGACCATTGCAACAGAAAACCCTTCCTATCACTTAGTGACTTTGCCAGAAGAACGTAAAGCTTTACTGACTAAATTGCTAAACGAAAAATCCGTATGCTTTGACACGGAAACAACCGATATCAATGCCCTTCATGCCGACTTGGTTGGAATGTCTTTTTCCTTCAAAGAACGTGAAGCATACTACGTTGCTGTACCGAAAGACCGGAACGAAGCACAAACAATTGTAGACGAATTCAAACCATTCTTTGAAAATGAGACCATCGAAAAGATCGCTCACAATATGAAATACGACATTCAGGTATTACATCGTTACGGCGTTCAATTCGCCGGACCTTTGTTCGATACGATGATCGCGCATTACCTGATCCAGCCCGAATCCAAACAAGGAATGGATTTCCTGGCGGAATATTACCTGAACTATACCCCGATCAGCATCGAAACACTGATTGGCAAAAAAGGAAAAGGGCAAGGAAACATGGGAGACCTTCCCCCGGAAGCAATCAGTGATTATGCCTGCGAAGACGCCGACATAACCTTCCAGCTGAAACAATTGTTCGGGCCACAGATTGAAAAGGAACATTTGAAAAAACTGTTCTATGAAATGGAAATGCCTTTGGTTTCCGTGCTTGCAAAAATGGAAGAAGAAGGTGTCGCAATCGACATTCCGCACTTGGAAGCTTATTCGAAACAATTAGCGGAAGAAACGGCTGCACTGGAAATACGCATCAAAGAATTAGCAGGAATGGATTTCAATGTCGATTCACCGAAACAATTAGGAGATGTCCTATTCGAGCACATGAAAATCTCTTCGAAAGCCAAGAAAACCAAAACCGGTCAGTACGCAACTTCCGAAGACATCCTTCAACAGCATAAAAACGATCACGAGATTATTCCGTGCATTTTGGATTACCGCCAGATGAAGAAGTTAAAATCCACCTATGTGGATCCGCTTCCAACGATGAAAGATCCGGTTGACGGGCGTGTTCATACAAGCTATATGCAAACCGTTACCGCAACAGGTCGTTTGAGTTCCAATAATCCGAACCTGCAGAACATTCCAATCCGCAGTGAGCGTGGAAAAGAGATCAGAAGAGCTTTTATTTCCCGTTCGGAAGACTTTCAATTAATGTCGGCGGATTATTCGCAGATCGAATTGCGCATTATTGCAGCTTTGGCCAATGACCCGAATATGATTCAGGCCTTCCGGGACAAAGTGGATATTCACCGTGCAACGGCGGCAAAAGTATTCCATGCGGAATTAGAAGAAGTCACGAAAGATCAGCGAAGTGCGGCAAAAGCAGTGAACTTCGGAATCATTTACGGACAGTCGGCATTTGGTCTTTCCCAAAACCTGGGAATCAGCAGAACGGAAGCAAAGCAGATCATCGATTCGTACTTCGCGCAGTATTCAACGATCAAAACCTATATGGATAAAGCGGTGAAAGACGCACGTGAAAACGGGTATGTAGAAACTATCATGCAGCGCAGACGTTATTTACCGGACATCAATTCGGCAAATGCAGTGGTAAGAGGTTTTGCAGAACGAAATGCCGTCAATGCACCAATCCAGGGTTCTGCAGCAGATATCGTGAAATTAGCCATGGTTGCTGTTGATAAAGCAATGACAAAAGCAAATGTTCAATCCAAAATGATCCTGCAGGTACATGACGAATTGGTTTTCGACGTGCACAAAGACGAACAGGAAATCATGAAAGCATTGGTGAAAGAAGCGATGGAAAATGCTGTTTCATTAGCGGTTCCGATGGAAGTTGAAATGGAACTGGCGCAGAACTGGCTGGATGCACATTAAGTGTAATCACTGGGAGCACGAAGGTTTTCAATTATATCATTTGTTTTAGATTTAATTAATCTTTAAACATTGTGTGTATTGTTTCTAACTCTGGCACATTTCTTCCTCCACAAGAATGTGCTCCGATAAATTCTGAGCTTGTTGCTTTCCCCGATTTGGTAAATTGAACATCAAAAAAGTCCGTACACATTGTAGAACTACCTTGCCTTTGAACTTCAACTTCAGCATGCAAGCCCTCTTTCTTCAAAGTCAATCCGGCGGCATAAAAGAAATACTGATCTGACCTGGAAAAAATTTTCCACATTTCATCAAAATTCGAATCCAGACAAGCTATTCCAACATAGTAGGAAGGTTTCCTAAACCGACTGTTGCTATTGTTATCATCACAAATGAAATAAATTCTTTTGTTTGACACCAAAGCACTATTCACCCCGAAATCTGGAATTCTGTGATATGAAACTATTTTATCCCCTTCGGTTTTCACAAAGAGTGAATAGTTTCTGGTATTGAGAAAGCATCTTTTTCTAATCAATAAAAACACATGCTCACTTAGTTTTTGAATCTTATAAATTTCAGATGAATCCCTTAAATAAGATGCCCTAATATGTAGAATTGAATCAAAATTATCTTTACGTAAAGTCCCATCATCCAACAGCTTTTCTCCTAAAATGCGGTCTAAAGGATTTTCTAAGACTTCTTTTTCAGGAGTGAATAGTTCCTTTGAGAAGTCTGAAGTCGTTAAAAACAAAAGCATAAAACCAAAAAAGGAGCTGACAAGTAAGGTTTTCATAAGGAATCAGTTTGTCAGCTCCTTTTCACAAGAATCGTGCTAGGATCAGAATTTCTCTACGCGAATGGTTTCGGAACCGTTTTGAGTTTGAACTTTTAGGATGTACAACCCTTTGTTCAGGCTGCTGATATCCAGAACCACTTCGTTTCCGCTGACGCTTTTCGTGTAAACTACTTTTCCGCTTAAATCAACCAGTTCGATACGATTGATCTCAGAGGCTGTATTTTTTACGGTCAGTTTTCCATTGCTCGGATTCGGGTAAACCTGAACGTGAACCGCTGCTTTGTTTTCGTTTAGACCCAAAGTACACTGAAAAGGAAGATTAAATGCCTCCGTCTGGTCGTTGCGGTCATTCGGATCTCCCTGGTCAGCAGAAGAACCCAATCCTCTTTTCGCAAAAACGCCCCAGATCAAGCATTTGTTTGCTCCGCCATAAAGGACCTGGTCTGCTGCAAGGATTCCATCACGTCCGTCCACAAAACCAGGACTGCAATTCGTTAGTTTCAATCCTTCGATCACCAAATGCATGGCCATGTTATTTCCTCCGGTACCCGTTTTCATGTTGGGATCAAAACCGTATTCTTCGATTAAAGCCCAGTTCAAATCCCACAACATGGTTGCCCAGACAAAACCAATTCCATGAGGCTCACTCAGTGAATTGCTATTCGTATTTCCGTAAGTATAATCATTGATCGCGAAATCGGTAGAATATCGCGCAGGACGGATTCCACCACCGTTATTGGGTTCATTCGTTACGTATGTTCCAACTCCTCTTCCGTCTGTTCCCAAATCGGAAGCAACTTGTGTGATCATCAATCCGAACCAGTCAGACCAGCCCTCACCCATTTGCTCGGCATTCCACAAACAATCTGACAGATCAGCTCCTCCGACCAAACGCGTTGAAATTCCATGACCGTACTCGTGTGCTATGATCATGTTATCAAAATCAGAATCGGTAGCTGTTAAGTCTCCCGGATTTACAATCGTTCCGTTCACCGTATTTCCCTGGTTGATTTGGTTCACAAATGCATCGCCATTTGGTTTGGAAACCATGATGGAAGGAATGTTTGTAAAGGAAGTTCCACCCATAGCCTGTGTACTGGTCCCGGTATTGTTCATGACAATTACCGCAACAGCACCCATCGCCTCACATGCTTCTACTTTTTCACCAAACGTACAATTCCCTCTTCTTACCAAGGCAATTTTCCCGACCAATGCGGCACCATTCGTGATTACTCCGCAACCGTCTGTTGTGTCTGCTCCGTCGTCAATTACCAAAACAATGTCTTCTGTTATCGGCGTCATTGGGACCGCTGGCCCGAAACCGGCAGTGGAACAGGAATAAGCTCCCGAGATGTTTCCCGGTGCATTAATCGTTAACAGATCCGGTACATTGCTTTGTGTCCACAAATACATCTGCATACTCGGGCTTTCTCCATCAGGCGGTGTACCGAAATTCGCATTATTGGTTCCGCTTCCATCCTGTGCTTGCGCAAATACCTGGTCTTGACCCAATCCGGAACCCGTATAATTTGTTTCCTGGAAATTCCCGCTTTCTTCGTCAAAACCATAATGTGCCCAAATGTCGTGCATCATATTGTTCATATAGAACAAATTCGTGATTACCGCATCCAGGTTTCCCTGAACACCAACCAATGAATCGTATGGAAAATCAAAATCCAAACTAGCTCCTCCATCCGGTGAATAACCCGGAAGATCATCGTTGTCAATATCTTCGTACGCAAACACATTGTTTCCGCGTGTAATCGTGTATTCATCACCGGTAAGTCCGTCCGTATCATGCCATCCGAAAGAAGAATAGGTTGCATCTGATGGATTTACCACCAAAACACGGTTTCCATGCGCCGGACTAATCGTTGGCAAGGCATATACATTGTATTGATCTGCTCCCGGAGGAGGCGGAGCCATCATGGATTGAGTCTGAGCCACGTGGTGACTTTCATCCGAACAATGTTCCACGGAACAATGCGTTATCCAGTCGTTCTGGAAAATCACTTCACCTGTTTCGGCATTGATTCTCATCGACCACCAATGGTCCGACTGAAGCGGATAAACACTTAAATCCCACAGGTACATTAATTGGCCATGGTGTTCGCCCAGAACCAATTTCACCGGAATATCTTCTTTTGAAATACCGGCTTTTGAGAAAAGGAAAGAGTTCTCTTTACTCTGAAGCAGCTTTAAATCCGAAACAGCCATATTCAAATGTTTCAGGGAAGCGTTTACTGCCTCTGAAGCAGTCAAAGCAGCGTGATTAACCGGTTCGGAGATGGAAACAAAGTTGGTGGTGACATGGATTACCTGGTTGTCACGAACGGTAACAATTCCAAATCCATTGATCAGGGAAAGGCCGTTTTTGGTCTGACGTACTTTCCAATGCTTCGTATTGGAAGCTTTGGAGGACGCACTTGAAACAATTTCCAGATTGGAGAAATCGTTAGCCTGGAGATTCCATTGAGCAGCATGTTCTTTTAAATAGCGCTGAATAGAAACCAGTTCATTTTGTCCGAAACAAACATTCAGGATTGTCAGGAACAAAAAAGAGGAGAGTAGCTTTTTCATTTTCAGTTTTTTAAGTTGTACAATGTACAAAAAAAGCAAATAGAAAGTTCCTGCTAATAATTTAACTGCCAGCCTCGTTGATTCATCACGCGATGAAAGGTGATTAAGTCTTGTCCGTTTGGAATTTGGAAATAACTGTTTCTGAAACGAACCTGCTCGTTTTCCATAGTTTCAATTTCCAACCCATAAGGAAAAATGAATGCTCTTCCGGATTCATGGATCTCTTCCAATTCATTCAGGAACCTTCTCAATAAATTGACCGATTCATTATCAGACAATTCAAAATCCGCGGATTTCACCGAAGTGAAAAAATGCATTTCCTGTTTTGCCCGAGTCAATAACACGTTCAATCGTTTGTGCCCGTTTACCTGGTTTAATGGTCCGAAACGCATTTGGAACGAACCTTCCGCATTTCGCGCATAACCCAGACTGATGATTAAACAGTCTGCTTCATCTCCCTGCACATTTTCCAGTGCTTTAAAGAAAAGTGTATGCTCATCCTGTTTGGTCGTAATTAATTCCTGCACCCGCGGCGAACAGGCTTTCCAGATCGTTTTCAGCTGTTCTTCCGAAAAGGCCACAATTCCGACACTTTGTGTGTCCCATGACTTAAATGCCTCCAGATATGCTGCCACGGCTTTTGCTTCCGCGACGTTTTTTCGTTCTTCAAAGATCCCGTTTTCGGTGTAATGATGAAAAAGTACCTGCTTTCGCTTCGGGGAAGGATAAACAATCAGTTCATCTTTGTAAAAATGTTTATTCGAGAATCGGATCAATTCGGGGTATTCTGACCGGTAATGATGCCTTAAGGGTACTCTTTCAAAATAATAGGACGCCTGATGCAGTAAATCGTGGAATCCAAAATTCTTCCCGAAATAGGATGAAGGTGCCATCTGCTGCTCATCACCTGCAATTAATGCTTTTTTAGACCGAAACAAAGATCCCAATGCATTGGGTAAGGGAAGCTGACTGGCTTCATCAAAAAGTACCAGGTCAAACAAGTCGGCTTCAAGCGGAAAATGATCTGCTACCTGGTTTGGCGTGGCCAGCCATATCGGAATGAGCAGTTGAATCCACTCCTTTGCATCACTTGCAATCAGGCTGCGGATGGTTTGATTGTTCCTGCTTTTACCGAATTCCTTTACCAGGAGTGATTTTCCCCTTTTTAAACGCGCTTTGAGTTCTTTTTGGGAAACGGAAAGTTTTTGAGCGGGTGTGCGGAGCAATGCTTCGAACTCTCCAAATTGTTTTTGGACCTGAGCGCGAAGTGCAGTTGCAAAATCGGTGAATTCCCTGTTCTCTTCTTCTATTATCCGGTCTAAACGTTCTTTCAGTATTTCTCCTGAGAACCGGACAATCTCCGGATTGATAGATTCTATTTTCTTCAACGAACTAAAGAGGATCAAGGACTGCAGTCCTTCCCAGGAATTGACTTCTTCCAAAAGCGGGAAGAAAAAACGCGGCAGTTGTTTCAGGTCTTCATAAACACTGCTCAAATCAACAAACTCCTGCTGTTTTCGTACTAAAAAGTCACTCAGGACCTCCTCCTCTTTCAAATCAAAATAACGAACCAGATTCGCCCGGAATTGATTGAGTTCCGAAGCGGATTCAATAATTGCCTTCCGTTTTTCCTTAGGCCATGCAGCAATTTCACTCAGCAATGAACCGCTTTCTTTTTCCAGGCTGGAAGCGTATACCATTCCCAAATCCAGGGCATATTCGTTGGTATCCAGGCCCAAATCATTGAAATACGATTCCAGTTCTTTTATTCTATCCGTTTCAGACAGGTATTTTTTCCAATTTGCAAGCGCAATTTCCGGCAAAACGGAAGGATCGTTCAGTAATTTTGAAATGGCTTTCTTACGCTTTCTGAACTGAAACCATGTTGCTGCCTGTTCCCAGGATTCCAATTGACTTTTCGACGGAATTTGTTTCCAGATCTGATTTTCAGCTTGAATGGAAGCCATTTTTTCATGCTGTTCCTTTAAAAGCTGGACCTGTTTCTGAAACTTCTTCCATTCCCTTGGTTTTGAAACGAGCTGACTGTATGCTTTGTAATTTTCGTTTTCAACTAATTGACAACGTCCTGAAACTGCAAGCAGTTTTTCCAAATCCCCAAAGGTGATCAGTGAACCCAATTTAGTCTGCAATTTCTGCAGGCTGATCAAACTGTCCTTTAGCAGTTGATCCCCGTTCCATTGTTGAAAGAAAGCCGGCTTTAACGCTTTCAATTTCGAAAAGCCATTAAGCTTTTCATCTACTTTTCGGATCGTTGGTTTGTATTTTAACCACTCGTCGATTGATGGACTCAGACTGGAAAACTGCTCTTCCCGAACCGGAGTTTCTGCAAGCAGATCCTGAAGTTCTTTATAAGAAACTCCTGCAAAATAATCGGGTGTATTGAGACGGTCAAGCAGCAATTGCAAATTTGCAGAAAACTGTTCTGAAAGCCGCAGATTAGGAACAGGCCGGATCGTTTCACTTTCCATGATATTCCAGGTGGCTTTCAACTGGGTTAATAAATCCTTGGACTTGGTTTGACTATGCACCACGAAAGCAAACCCATGAAGCTGATGCTCTGAAAGCTTTTTCACCAAAACATCGAGGGCCACTTTTTTCTCGGAAACAACCAATGTTTTCAAGCTGCTTTTCAGCGATTTTCCAAGAATATTGATTAAAACCTGCGATTTTCCTGTTCCGGGAGGCCCCTGAAGTAAGACATTCTTCGAACTAAGTACAGAAAAGATCTGTTTTTGATCGACATCTGCCGGATAGATCAAATCAGCAGGAAGATCGATTGATTCCGCTTCTTCAAAATCATTTCCCAACAGTTGCTGTACCAGGGAATTTTTGTTTTCCGATCGTTCGATCCCTTCCAATTCACGCAGGAGGTGAAAACGGTGGTAATGAAAATTGCCCACCACCATTTCGTCTGACAGTTCCACATCCAAATTCAGCATCCTGAATTGATGCATGACCCAATCCAGCTTTTCTGTCAGGTCCAGGTTTTCCGGAAAATCACTCAGCGATTCTTTATTTAACTCGGAATAGAGAAATTTGATATACGGATTGATTTCCGCTGATTCTTCCATCAATTCCAATTGAAGCACATTGTTTATTCGTAAGTATTCCCAGCTCAAAGGGATCACGAGCAAAGGAGATTTAATCCTCCCCGTTTGGAATTCGGAAGAAACGGTTCCCAAAACCAGGCACAATGAATTGACATCGGATTCCAATCGGAATTTATTGGCTGTCTGCCAGATTGTTTTCCATTTGTCTTCCAATTGAACCTGGAACTTCTCTTTTGGCAATTCCTCCAAATGAATCAGTGAATTGAGAGATTCCGTCAGATTTACCAGCATATCCGTCTTGGGCATGTCTGATAAGGCATGGATAAAATCGCTGATATTTGTTGGTGAGTTACTCATAGAACCGCACGACGAAAATAGTGAAAAGGAAGGACTTCTCGCTGTCGGAATGAGTCAGCCGCAGCTGAGAGAATGAGAAAGCATTCCCGTCGAAAACAGCCGATCTATTTCATCATTCTGACTTAGTTTGAGTGAGACAGGGATTTCACTTCATTCTGTTCTCATTCTCATTCGATAATTATTAACTTTGCATTTCGATAAAAGTGAATCCATTTTCTATGAAAGAACAAGATATGAAATTCGGCACCAAAGCAATCCATGCCGGTGTGCAGCCTGACCCAACGACGGGTGCGATCATGACACCCATTTTTCAAACTTCCACTTACGTCCAGGAATCTCCCGGAGTAAATAAAGGTTTTGGGTACGCCCGTGGGAAAAATCCAACACGCGAAGCACTTCAGGCAAATATTGCTGCCCTGGAAAATGGAAAACACTGTGTTGCATTCAGCAGTGGTGTTGCTGCAACAGATGCGGTACTTAAATTATTGAAACCCGGTGATGAAGTCATTACAGGTGATGATTTATATGGTGGGACCTACCGTTTGTTTACAAAGATCTATGAGAAATTCGGGATCAAGTTCCATTTCATCGATTTGACGAATGCAGAAAACGTAAACCAATACATCAATGCAAACACCAAAGTGATTTGGGCAGAGACACCGACCAATCCAACGATGCAGATTATTGATATTGCGGCAGTAGCTAAGATTGCAAAAGCTAACAACATCATTTTGGTAGCCGACAATACATTCGCCTCTCCTTATTTACAAAATCCATTGGATTTGGGAGCAACCATCGTGATGCATTCCGTTACGAAATACCTGGGCGGTCACTCAGATGTGGTAATGGGAGCTTTGATCACCAACGATACAGCGATTCACGAACAATTGTACTTTATATTAAACAGTTCAGGAGCAAATCCGGGACCGATGGATTGTTTCCTGGTACTGAGGGGAATTAAAACACTGCACTTGCGTATGCAGCGCCATTGCGAGAACGGCAGGGAAATCGCTCATTTTTTAAAAGCCCATCCGGCTATTGAAAAAGTATACTGGCCGGGATTCCCTGAACACCCGAACCATGAAATTGCAAAGAAACAAATGCGTGATTTCGGTGGAATGATCTCCATTGTTCTAAAAGATAAAAACATTGAAAACACCTTCCGGGTTGCTTCTTCTTTCCAGGTTTTCTCCCTGGCAGAATCTCTGGGCGGTGTTGAATCACTGATCAATCATCCTGCAACCATGACACATGCTTCTATCCCGAAAGAAGAAAGAGAAAAAGCGGGAGTTGTAGATAACTTACTTCGTTTGAGTGTGGGTGTGGAGCATGTAGATGACCTGATTGCAGATTTGAAACAAGCATTGGCATAACCAAATAAGTTCAAAAGGTTTAAAGGGTTCAAAAAGTTAAAAGCTATTGAACCCTTTTATTTTTCTATCTTTTGAACACTTGAACTTTTTAAACAGTTGGAATATGGTCATCATCACAGGAACATCCCGGGGAATTGGAAAAGCAATTGCGGCAAACTATTTATCCCGTGGAGAAAAAGTAATCGGTATCGGAAGAAATCACACGATTTCGCATCCGAACTATTCCTCCATACATTGCGACCTGAGCAATCCACAGGAAGTGGAGCAACTCGCTTTCCCGAATTTAACCGATGAACCGATCATTTTCATTCACAATGCGGGTATTTTAGGAAAAGTGGATTACTTTGAAAAGCTAGATTCACCCGAACTTGTTCGCGTCATGCAGGTGAATTTATTTGCCGGAGCCGGTATTCTGCAGAAATTGCTTCAACAAATCCCGAAAACCACCACTTTCAAATCTGTTTTCATCAGTTCGGGAGCGGGAAGAAACCCGATCGCATCCTGGGCATCTTATTGCGCATCCAAAGCTGCAGTGGATCTATTCTGCCAAACCATTCAATTAGAAGAACAGGAACTCGGCAGGAAGGACTTCCGCTGTCTTTCAGTTGCGCCCGGCGTTGTAGACACCGATATGCAGGCCGAAATCAGGGAAACAAACGAAAAATCGTTCTCTGCAGCAGCACGATTTAAAGAATATAAAAATTCGGATCAGCTTTACTCTCCGGAACTGGTTGCCGGAAAATTATATAAACTTCTTCATGAAACGCCCCTGGATCAAGTGCTCTATTCTCTTCGTGATATTGATTTGTGAAGAAAAATTTAAGCGATTGTTAATCACATTATTTTAAACTTTTTAAAGAACGTTTAATTTCTTAAACAAATGTTGTAACTTGTTGCACTCAAATTAGGAAAATAAATAAAACTAGCTAGAACTTTAGATAATGAAAAAGCAACTCTCTACTCTTTTAACCCTAACCTTATGCGTTTCGAATTCTGTGTTTTCTCAAAATCACGAGCATAAATTAGACAAAGGAAACATGCGTCCGGGGGAACATGTTGAATATTGTACCACGCATAAAAAGATGAACCAGATCTTGTCTGATCCTGAACGCGCAAAACAATTTGCAAAGGAACAGGAAGCATTTGACAATTTAATGCTTGCCAAAAAAGGAGACAACTCTACAAAGGCGCTTGTTTATACCATTCCGGTAGTATTTCACGTACTGCATAACGGAGGAACTGAAAACATTTCCAGGGAACAAATTCTCTCTGCATTAACCGTTATGAACAGAGACTACGCCATGCTAAATGCAGATACGGCATCTGTTCAGGGGGCTTTTCAGGGCATTCGTGCTAAAGCGGACATTAAATTCGTTCTTGCAACCAAAGCACCGAACGGAGCTTGTTTTTCAGGGATTACAAGAACACAAAGTACCCAAACAACGAATGGAGCGGACGGTGATGCGCAAGTGGATGCAATCGTTGCAGGGAATGACGTTTTCCAGGGAAACTGGCCGGGTAATAAATACTTAAACGTTTTCATTTGCCAGGATATTGGCGGTGCCGCCGGTTATACTACGAATCCGTCCGGATGGAGTGCTTCTTCCATGCGTAACGGAATCTGGATTCTGAGCACTTATGTAGGTGATATCGGAACTTCAAGTGCGTATTCAAGCCGCACCATGACTCACGAAGTGGGACACTGGTTAAACTTATCCCATGTTTGGGGCGGAACCAATAATCCGGGAGTAAGCTGTGGAAATGATGCTGTAGCGGACACTCCGGCTTGTATCGGTTCCACGTCTTGTGTCTTTAACTCCAATACATGCAGCAGCGATAATGCCTATTGGGGATTTGACCAGATTGATAACGTAGAAAACTACATGGACTATTCCTATTGTTCCAAAATGTTTACCCAGGGTCAGGTTGACCGAATGAGAACGGCATTAACAGTTAGTTCAACTGGAAGATCCAATGTTGTATCTGCAGCCAATCTACTGGCAGTTGGAGCAAGCACTACTCCTATTCTTTGTTCGGCAAAATTCAGTACCCCAAGACGTGTAATTTGTGCAGGTGAATCCATCCAGTTTACAGATGAGTCTTTCAATGCTGTTTCCGGATGGAGCTGGTCATTTACAGGAGGTTCTCCGGCAACTGCTATCACTCAAAACCCTACTGTTACTTACAATACTCCGGGAACTTATGCGGTTCAACTGGAAGCTACTGACGGAACCAATTCGAACACGTCAAACATTGCTGGGTATATTACAGTTTTACCTGCCCCAACCGGGATTCCTTATTATGAAAGTTTTGAAACATCTACCAATTTAACAAGTCCAAACTGGTTTGTAGTAAATGGCGGAGGAAATCCATGGACGGTAACTACAACTGTAGGACGAACGGGTACAAATTCTGCTAAACTGGAAAACTTCGGTCAAGCCGCAGCCCAGATCGATGAATTAGAATCAGGAGCGATTGATTTGTCTGGAATTACTTCTGCAACAAATGCTACACTTTCGTTCAGATATGCTTACAGAAAGCGAACTTCTACAAACAATGATATTTTGAAAGTTTTTGCATCAAAAGATTGCGGTGAAATTTGGGACATCCGCAGAACTCTTACTGCTGCAACCATGTCCGGAACTAATACAGCTGCATCCCAGTGGACACCAACTCCTGAAGATTGGGTAACGGTGCATGTCACCAATATTACAACTACTTACTGGAATGAAAACTTCCGATTCAAGTTCCAGTTTACAGCTGGAGGTGGAAACAATGTTTATATTGACGACATCAATATTTACGCCGGTGCTCCGTCAGATGATATTGTTTTAGGATTAAACGACTTCGGATCCTTCCAGGACATCAATTTATTCCCGAATCCGGCTGACAATGAACTTCAGATCAGTTTCAGTTCACAAACAGGAAACAATGCACTGGAATTTGTAATTACAGACCTTTCCGGAAAAATGATCAAAACACTTCCTGTAAATGCACATGAAGGTGCAAACCTGGTATTTATAGAAACTTCAGATCTTTCTGCAGGAACCTATTTAATTAAGATGAGTGGTTCATCACAAGAAAGAACTTTCACGTTTGTAAAGAAATAATTTTTTCTTTCTTTTTTTGAGTAAGGTTGGGGATTGATTTTCCCAACCTTATTTATTTCAGTTCAATCAACAATTCAGACACTTAAAACAAAACCTGCCACACCCCATTCAAAAAGTGCTTAAATTTCGGGTTGAACTGTACTCTCTTTTCCAACTTTCTCCCATCATTTAAATCATTATAGTAAATAAACTAGCTAGAAAAGAAATGAAAAAACAATTTTACTCGCTCCTAGGTATCTCCTTACTTTCTGCCACATGGAGTTTTGCACAACAGCAAAATCACGTTCTTGACAAAGACAATATGCGTGAAGGCGAACATGTTGAATACTGTTCTTCCCATAAAAAAATGGCGGAATTGCGAAAAGACCCGAAAATGCTTGCATTGATCAATGCAGCCCAGGAGGAAGCGCAGAATCAGTCAAAATCGAAAGGCGAAAACAATACCACAAAAGGTACTGTCTATAAAATTCCGGTAGTATTCCATATTTTGCATGCCAACGGAACTGAGAATATTTCGAAGGAGCAAATTGCTGATGCGGTTGCTATCCTTAACAGAGATTACCGCTTATTGAATACAGATGCAAATAACGTTCAGGCTCCTTTCCAGGGAATGCCAACAGATGTTGAGCTGGAATTTGAATTGGCTAAAAAAGCTCCTAACGGTGCATGTTTTGCAGGTATTACCAGAACCGTAACTGCACTTACCAATGACGGAAGCAGCGGACAGGCGCAAGTGAATGCTGTTATTGCGGGCAATGACATTTTCCAGGGAGTCTGGCCTCACACCAAATACTTAAACATTTATGTTGCTGCTGATATCGGTGGGGCTGCCGGTTATACATTCAATCCAATGGGCGGGACTAATGCAAGTGCCGGGAATATGTTTTTCAACGGCATCTTCATGTTGGATACTTATACCGGTTCTATCGGAACATCCAATGTTGGGGCAAGCCGGGCATTGACACATGAAGTGGGTCACTGGCTAAATCTTTCTCACACCTGGGGAGATGATAATAATCCGGGTAATGCGGGAAGCTGTTCACAAGATGATCACGTACAAGATACTCCAATTTGTATCGGTGTTACTTCCTGTTCTCTTTCTTCCAATACCTGTGATGACACCAATGATCCGAATAACTTTTCTTCGTGGGCAACAAACGTGGTTGATAACGTGGAGAACTACATGGATTACTCCTACTGTTCTAAAATGTTTACTCAGGGTCAGGTTACCCGTATGCGTAATTCGATTACAAGTTCCACAGCCGGACGCAACCAATTGACAACCGTTTCCAATCACAATGCAACCGGAATTAATTCAACTCCAACATTGTGTACTGCTAAATTCAGTACTCCAAGAACCGTAATTTGTGCAGGTGAATCCATTACATTCACAGACGAATCATACAACGCTGCAACCGGATGGAACTGGACATTAACAGGAGCTTCTCCGGCATCGTCAACGCAGCAAAATCCAACGGTTACTTACAACACTCCGGGAACTTATGCAGTTCAGTTGCAGGCTACGGACGGAACAAATAACAGTACTTCAAATCTTCCTGCATACATCACTGTATTGCCGGCAGGAAGCAACCTTCCTTTCTATGAAAGCTTTGAAGGCACGATGACTTTATCCAGTCCGAAATGGTTTGTATCCAACG
>CAMLDR010000021.1 GCA_946478775.1 uncultured Flavobacteriales bacterium | reverse complement strand
TCTTAATAGGGCAAGGTTCAATAATGCTAATGTAAGTAAATCAGTTATTTAAAACCAAATTTAAAATCTAAAAATTCTGTTAAAAATGAAAAAAATCACAATTCCATTTTTTATAGTTTAAATGAGGTTAAATTTGTCGAAAAAAATAGAAAGTGGAATTAGAGATATTAACTACCGGCGTGGGGATTTTTTACCTCGTCGTATTGACCTTATTGGAAATTGTTTTAGGGATTGATAACATCATCTTTATCTCGATTATTACAGATTCCCTTGTAAAACAAGATCAGCGTAAAGCACGTATCTTGGGTCTGAGTTTAGCATTGATCATTCGATTGCTCTTACTGAGTGTGGTCTCATGGATTATGCAGCTCGATCAAAACTTTCTGTTTAAAAATGTAGAATGGCTTCACTATTTCCCTTTTACGGATGAAAAAATAACAGGCCACAGTCTGGTATTATTGATCGGGGGGCTTTTCCTGATCTATAAGTCTGTCGGAGAAATGCATTCCAGCATAAAAGGATCACACGCAGAAGCAAAAAAGAAGAAAAAAGTCCGTTTGGGGGCTGTGGTCCTTCAAATTGTTGCAATTGACTTCATTTTTAGTTTTGACTCCGTTATTTCAGCGATTGGTATGACCAACGATATTCGTCACGAAACGCATGGAAATCCGTTTATCATTATCGTGTTGGCGGTTGTTATTTCGATGATCATCATGCTGATCTTTGCAAGGCCTATTGCAAACTTTATCAACGCCCGACCAACCATTAAAATGATTGCGCTTGGGTTCCTGGTAACGATCGGGGTACTGTTGATTGCAGAATCCTTTGGCCAGCACATTCCGAAAGGATATATCTATTTCGCGATGGTTTATGCCTTGTTAGTTGAGTTTCTCAATATCCGCGCGCGTAAAAACCAAAATGAGCCTGAATAGTGGATCAGAAAGAGATTCTGGCGTTTCTTCGTATTGAAAGTCCGGATGAAGTGGCTGATGCTATTGAAACGGAACTTTTTGAGATCCGGAAATCCATTCTTGCCAAACCTTTGTTAAGATTGACGCTGAAGTCAAAACTGGCCCGTTTAAAGCTGCTTGCTGATATTGCTGCGGAGCAAAAACTATTTCAGGATCAGCCAAAAACGTCTTTTACGTATTCTTTTCAGCCAAGCGATGAGGTACTGAACTTGTGGGAAAGCTATATGAAAGCCAAGAGCCAATGGAAAATGGCATTCACACAAACCGAATCCCCCGCTGCACTGGCCGCCCTTTTAGAGGAAGGTTTAAGCATGGACACTGTTTTTTCAGAACAATTTGTTTCCGCAGATTGGACGGATGAAGAGCCCGTATTTGGAGTAGAACCAGACCCGATGCTGATCCAAAACGGATTAAAACAAGCAGCGCAAAAAGGCTGGTTGACCTTCGCTGATCTGGAAAAGAATAAAAGTGAGCTTGAAAAAGGCTTCTTACTTGCGTTAAAGCGTTTATCTTTGCTGCCGAAATACCTGCATTGAGCATTTTTAATCCGGATGGCACGCCGGGAGTTGAATGGATTGCAGTAAGTAATACCGAAAATACGTGAATAATGAGTGAAGGAACCTTTGATAGTTTAAAAGAACAACTGAGTTTGCTGGAATGGCCCAATGTTTATTTTTTTAAGTTCATTGTGCCCAATACTCCTCATTCCCTGGCTCAAACTGCTGCTTTGTTTGATGAAACGGCACAAATCCAGTTTCACGAGTCAAGTAATGGCAAGTTTGTCAGTGTAAGTGTGAAAGAAATGATGCTGGACGTAGATTCCATCATTGCAGTTTATGAAAAAGCTCAGATAATCCCGGGAATAATTTCCTTGTAAACTATGAAAAAAAGAACCCTTTTGACCTTGGTTGGTCTCAGCCTTCTGATTACCTTATTGATCTTGTTTCGCGTGAATTTCGTAAAGGGGATTCGCTCGTGGGAAAGCAAAGTGTTGGGAACACTCATCGCATTAATAGCCGTTATGATGCTTTACATTGCTTACAAAGCAGTAATCAAGCGCTTCACCAAAGGAACACTGAAAAAAGAGGACTATGCTTTGCTGTTTGATCTGGAAAATAAAGTTCAGAGTGGGGAAGTGGAATTCTATTTTACAATCGAACAACCGAAAAAAGTTGTGTTTTCAATTTTGAATGAAAAAATGGAAGCGATCAAAGTAGTACAGGATAACGCCTATCCTTCCGGGGGGCATATTGTACGCTTTGATGTAAGAGAATTGAATAATGGCATTTATTTCTATTGCCTGGAGACAGATAATCAGAAAACCATGAAGAAAATGTTTGTTCAGCATGACAATCTGACAGTGTAAATTGTCTTGGCAAAGCTTTTGACTAACAAAAACAAATAGTAACTTTAGACCGACGAAAGAAGTCACATAAAATTGAAACAATTATGGCATTAGAAATCACAGATGCAAACTTTGAAGAGCTTGTATTGAAATCAGACAAACCGGTAATGGTAGACTTTTGGGCAGAATGGTGTGGTCCATGTCGATTAATAGGTCCAATCGTTGAAGAAATGGCAAATGAATACGACGGTAAAGCAATCATAGGTAAAGTAAATGTTGACGAAAACCCTGGGGTTTCTGCTCAGTTTGGAATTCGTAATATCCCTACGATCATTTTCGTAAAGGGTGGTGAAATTGCTGACAAATCAGTTGGTGCTGTTCCGAAAGGACAATTGACTGCTAAGTTGGATGCATTGATTTAATTTAGAATTCAATAGAAAAAAAGGTCCGCTAGTCGGGCCTTTTTTTTGAAATTTACAAGCACAAACATGAAGAATTTTTGGAGACGCCTGCGGATATACGGATTAGGCTTTGGAGTTGGACTGATCATGGTTTTTTTCTTTTTCAGGAACCGAGGGTGCAGTTGGATGCCTGAAAACAGAGTAAAGAATACCTTTATGGGAAAAGTACTTGTTGTTTCAGAGTCGAATCAGCGAATTTTTGACAAACATCACTTGAGCGATTCCCTGATTATTTCTTTCCTGAATGACGGATCTATCTCGTTTGGGTCGAGTAAAAAACAAGGCGATGTGAAAGTCTACAAGATTAAAAAACAGGTAAACGGGAAGGAATTGGAATTGTGGTTTTCCATGCCTGAAGATGCATTTATTGCGGAAGCTGTCTGGCCGAAAGGTTCTATTCAGAAATTCAAAAGTACAACCGCAGGTTTGGGGCGCATGATCCATTTTCCGAATGTGAAAAATTTTGTTTATCTCAATGATAATAATGAACTGGCGGAGCAAATGACCGAATTGGGGATCAAAGATGAAGCAACTGTTCAGTACTTATTGGAAAAAGGCGGGTTAATTGACTTTTCAAAATCCAGACTGGATGCTGAGCCATCTCCTGAGCAGTACGTTCTTTTACCACGTGCAAACGGAGACACATTGGCTTCCAGAACAAGCTGGTTTAAGGACCATATTGAGTTTTATGAATTAAAAAGCCTTAGTCATTGAATCTGCCTGTTTCGACACAATGATATGTTAATAAATATGGGTTAACACTTACGTAACCTAAAGGTTTTTACTACTTTTGTCCCATGGAATTTTCAGCGCTGCAAATAGCTACCATACTGAACGGTGAAGTTGTTGGTAACTCGGATGTTACAGTTGCCGGCTTAGCTAAAATTGAAGAGGGATCCACAGGTACACTTTCGTTCCTGTCCAATCCCAAGTATGAAGAATATATTTACACAACGCAATCAAGTATTTGCATTGTAAATAAAACCTTTGTTCCTGCCAAAGAACTTCCTAATACGCTGACCCTGATCAAGGTGGATGATGCTTATGCATGTTTCGCGAAATTGCTGGAAGTCTACAATCAAATGCGTCAAAAGCAGCCAAAGATCGAAACTCCTTCTTTTATTTCAGAATCAGCTAAAGTTGGTGAAGATTTGTACCTGGGAGCATTTGCTTATATCGGAGAGAATGCGGTAATTGGAAATAACGTGAAGATTTACCCGCAGGCATACATCGGAGATGGAGTGGTTATTGGCAACGATTGCACCATCCATGCAGGCGTTAAGATTTATGCAGATACAAAAATCGGAAACCGCTGTGTGTTGCATGCCGGTGTGGTAATCGGAAGTGATGGTTTTGGTTTTGCCCCGGACGAAAAAGGCGTGTTTTCCAAAGTTCCCCAAATCGGGAATGTGATTTTGGAAGACGACGTGGAAGTGGGTTCCAATTCAACAATCGATTGTGCGACAATGGGATCTACCATTCTTCGCCAGGGAGTAAAAATAGATAACCTGGTACACCTGGCACACAATGTGGAAGTTGGTCACCATTCAGCATTGGCTGCGCAGGTTGGAGTTGCCGGTTCGGCGAAAATCGGTAAGCACGTCATGGTTGGCGGACAAGCCGGGATCAGCGGGCACCTTCACATAGCTGACGGAACGAAGATCGTAGCGCAATCCGGAATTCCAAATACCATCAAAAAAGCAGAAGTGCTTATGGGATCTCCTGCAATTCCAATGGATGATTACAAGAAATCATTCGTGGGGTTCAGAAGACTTCCAATCATTATTAAGAAATTATCAGAATTAGAAGATAAAATTAAAACCCTTTCAAAACCTGCAGAATAATATGTCGGACAAACAATTTACCCTTAAAGAAAAGATCACATTCAATGGTGTCGGTTTACATACCGGAGAAGCAGTTGTAATGGAAATTCATCCTGCTGCTGAAAACCACGGATATAAATTTCAACGCTTGGATGTAGATGGTCAGCCGATAATTAAAGCAGATGCAGATTTAGTGGTTTCTACGGAACGTGGAACGACATTGGAATCCAATGGTGCCAAGGTTTACACTACTGAGCACGTTTTGGCGGCCTTGTACGGAATGGAAGTGGACAATGCACTGATTACCTTAACAGGTCCTGAGATTCCGATTATGGACGGATCTTCCCTTTTGTTCGTGAGAGAGATCCAGCGTGTTGGAAGACAGGAGCAAAATGCAGAACGTTTGTATTTTGAACTGACAGAGAACATCAAATGGGAAGACGTTGATAAAGGAATTGAGTTTTTGGCGGTTCCGGATAAAAATTACCGATTAACGGTGATGGTGGATTACAATTCACCGGCTTTGGGTACACAACACGCACACATGTACCACCTGGGCGAATTCGAAAAAGACATTGCAGCCTGCAGAACATTCTGTTTCCTTGGAGAATTGGAATTCCTGGCTAAAAATAACCTGATCAAAGGAGGAAGCCTGGACAACGCAATCGTTTTGGTTGAAAGAAACGACGTGAAAGAAGAGGAATTGGACCGTTTGGCGAAATTGCTTGGAAAAGATAAACTGAAAGTGAATTACGATGGAATTGGTGTTTTGAACAGCCTGAAACTGCAATTCGAAAATGAGCCTGCCCGTCATAAATTATTGGATATCGTTGGTGATTTGGCTTTGGTAGGCCGTTTCATTAAAGGGCATATTTTGGCAGCACGTCCCGGACATTCCGGAAACACGCGTTTTGCAAAAGTGTTGAAAGAAGAGATCAAAAAACAGGAAAAAGGAGCTAAAAACTTTGACCTGACGCGCGAACCGCTTTATAACATCAATGATATCGAGCGCATGCTCCCCCACAGGTACCCGTTCTTATTGGTTGATAAAATCATGGAGATCACGGAAGACAAGATTGTTGGGGTAAAGAATGTAACGATGAACGAACCGATGTTCCAGGGGCATTTTCCGGGTAACCCGATTTTCCCTGGAGTTCTTCAGATCGAAGCAACAGCGCAATGCGGAGGTATTTTTGCTTTGAGTAAAGTGGAAGACCCACATTTGTATTCAACATACTTCATGAAAATTGATAATGTGAAATTCAAACAAAAAGTTGTACCGGGTGATACATTGGTATTTGAATTAACGTTAATTTCACCTATCAGACGTGGATTGGTACATATGCATGGAGATGCCTATGTGAATGGTAAGCACGTTATGGAAGCTGAAATGCTTGCACAAGTCATTAAAGATAAAGCAGAAGTATGATAAGTCCACTAGCACAGGTTTCTCCGAACGCAAAATTAGGAGAAGGGGTAGTAATAGAAGCATTCAGTACGATTTACGACGATGTGGTCATTGGAGCAGGAACGAAGATCCATCCGAATGTAACGATTTATCCGGGTGCTAGAATCGGAGACAATTGTGAAATTTATCCGGGAGCTGTCATTGCGGTAATTCCCCAGGATTTGAAATTTGAAGGAGAGTACACTACTGTAGAGATCGGTGACAGAACCGTGATCAGAGAATGTGTAACAATCCACCGCGGTACAAAAGATATGTGGAAAACAACAGTCGGAAAAGATTGTTTGCTGATGACCTATGTGCACATTGCCCATGACTGTCAAATCGGGAATAATGTCATCATGGCAAGTTATTCCGGTCTTTCCGGACATTGTGTAGTGGGAGATTATGCAATCCTCGAAGGAAGATGCGGTTCCCAGCAATTCATTCACGTGGGTGCACACGCATTTGTCGCGGGAGGATCGCTGATCCGTAAAAATGTTCCTCCTTATGTGAAGTGTGCACGAGAACCGCTTACGTATGCAGGAATTAATTCAGTTGGACTCAGAAGACGCGGATATACAGATGAACAAGTGCGTGAAATAGAAGATATTTACCGCATTATTTTCGTGCAGAACAACCACGTTACGAAATCACTGGATATTGTGAAAGATACCATTCCGGATTCTCCGATCAGAAGAGAGATCTTATCATTTATTGAAGCTTCGGATAAAGGGGTGATTAAAGGGTTGATATAATCCGGCTTCAAAAAACGGTGTTTGCTCTTTTTTCGAATTTAATTGTAAATTAGCTTAACAGACTGAAATTCATGCTATCAAAGAAGACAAAATATGCATTACATGCTTTGACCTATCTGGCGAAGAAGAATGTTAATGAGCCGACTTTGATCCTTGAAATTGCAGAGAACAGCCGTATCCCGAGGAAATTTTTAGAATCGATCCTGCTTGATTTAAAAAAGCAGGGGATCTTGAATTCCAAAATGGGAAAGGGCGGAGGTTACTTTTTAAGACAGACCCCTGCACAAATTCAAATATCCACGATCATCCGGCTTTTCAACGGTCCGATCGCATTACTTCCATGCGTTAGTTTAAATTACTACCAGCGCTGCGATGAATGCACGGATGAAATGACCTGTGGATTAAATAAAGTGTTTATCGATGTTCGAAACGAGACACTGCGTATTTTAGAAAACAAATCAATTCAGGATATTGTCAATCAGGAATTGTAATCAGTTGGCCCCGCTCCGGTGGACAAGCGCGGCTGCATAAGAACAAACAATCAAAGTGGTACACAGAAATCAAATTATTGAAGTAAAGATCGAGGACTTTGCCTTTGGCGGTCAGGGTCTTGCACGCTTGAAATCAGAAGAAGGGGATTTTATTTGTTTTGTTGAAAACACCTTTCCCGGACAGTTCGTTCGGGCACGCGTTGACAAGAAAAGAAAGCGTCATGCAGAATGCAAATTACTGGAAGTACTGGAACGTTCTCCGCTGGAAAGAGAACTGCCTTACCAGGAAATTTCAGGTGCTCCCTATTTGTTTGTACCGATTGAAGTTCAGCAGGAATATAAGAAGAAGTCAACCCTGGATGTTTACCGCAAAATTGGCCGGATTCCTGATCCAAACAGTTTGTTTGACACCTTTATTTCTTCCCCGGAAGCTTTCTTCTACCGCAACAAAATGGAATACAGTTTTTCCTGTATTGAGCACGTTCCTGAAACAGGAGAAGAAATTGACGATGCCTTTGCACTTGGATTTAAACGAAGAGGGACCTGGTGGAAAGTGGAGAACCTGAACAAACCAAGCGGATTATTCGATGAGCAATGGGAAACCATTCTTCCTGAATTCAGGGATTTATTGAAATCATTCGGACTTCCCGCATGGCATCCTCCGAGAAAAGAAGGTTTCTTCAGACACATTGTTGTTCGTAAATCATTCGACCAGGACCAGTTGCTTTTGCATATTGTAACAAGTTCCGTTGGAATAAAGAAGTTTGATAAAAAGCAGGTTGTTGCCTTTTTGACTGAGAAGCTGGGGAACAGACTGGCCGGAGTTTGGCACACGATCAATGACAACATTGCAGACCGCGCAAAAATTGAGAACGGGACGAGTGAATTGCTATACGGTGAATCGGTAGTAGTAGAGAAAATGCTGGGACTTTCGTTTGAGATCAGCATGGAAAGTTTCTTCCAGACGAATCCGAAGAGTGCGGAACGTTTATACACCAAAGCCATTGATTACGTCTGTGATCATGCAAAAGACGGCGGAGTGATCATGGATCTGTTCTGCGGAACGGGAACAATCGGTCAGCTGGTCGCACAGCGTGTCAATGCCGGAGAGATCATCGGTGTGGATATCGTAGAAGAAGCAATTGAAGATGCCAAGCGTAATGCGAAACGGAACAAGCTGGGGCATTTGCATTTCTTTGCGGCAGACGTGGGTAAATTCCTTTCCCTGCACCCGGAATATTTAAACCGCATCGATACGATCATACTGGATCCGCCAAGGGCCGGAATCGCACCGAAAACATTGCAGAAAGTAATTGCATTGGGAGCTTCTCATCTGGTTTACATTTCCTGTAATCCGTCGACTCAGGCACGGGATACCGAAACGCTGGAACAAGGTGGTTATAAATTGACGAAGTTGTCCCTGGTGGATCAATTTCCGCATACCAGCCATATTGAGGCCATTGCGGTGTATGAGAAAATATAATAAATAGTAGGGGCGGAAAATTTTCCGCCCCTACTAATTGATCAATAAATAAACGGAATCACTGCTTTCCTGTCTTTCGGATAATCCGGGAATGTTTGTTTGTACCACATGTGGTTTGCCAATGCCCGTGGGAATAGATTGCAGAAAGTAAAGAAAGCAAAACAAAATGCCGGAAGGTTCCAGCAAAGGATTGCAAACCCAATCCATTCCACCAGTTCACCGCCTAAATTAGGTGCAGAGATCAGCTTAAATGGTCCGCCGAACGGGATTTTATATCCGTCCGCTGGATTCTTTCTCAGCTTAATTAAAACCGTATCCGAATAGATATTTGTAAACATTCCGAATACAAACAAGCCGCCTCCGAGAATGAACTGCCAGGAAGAAAACCAGTTGTTGGTGTAAGTAGAAAAATGACTCAGGTAATAACCGATCAGGAATCCGTTTGCCAGGTTGTGGATCATCGCCATGGCAACAATGCTAACCGGAATTTGTTTCCCCCTGGTGCGTGTTCTGAAGGGATAAATGAAGCTTCTGTTCACATAATGAGCCGTAAACAAACCCACAATCGTCCAGTCAACTGCTGAAAGTGTTTTCGGGCCTGAGAGAACGAAAAAGTAAAGAACAGCGAGAACGAACCCTTCCATGATGACCCAGCCCCAGCGGTTCGACATCAGCGGCCCCCATTTGGAATTGGTGAATTTCCCGTAAGGTGCATCCTTGAACTGGAGTCCCAAAAATGCAATAATTCCCACACCTATCCAGGCATAGCAGAAGTAATAAAAGGTTTCCTGTGTCATAATTAGTGATTCTCGCGATGCCAAGATAATAAATCTTTCATCGTTTCCTCAACCGGACGCGGATTGTGTCCCAAATCTTTCTTTGCTTTCCCGGATTCAATGAGCTGATTCCCGAATTCAAGAATTTCGATACTTTCTTTGGTAACGGAAGGATCCTGCTTGAGGATCTTGTAATACGTTCCGATAACCGGAAGAAACCATTTCACCAAACCGATCGGTACTTCAAAACACGGGATGCGTTTATTGGAAACTTTCGCAACTACGCGTGATAAATCTTTCAGGGTGTAGTAACTTCCACCCAAAATGTACGATTCACCCAATTGTCCCTGCGTTAAGGCATTGCAGATGGAGTTTGCAACATCGCGTACATCGACCCAGTCGTAACCGCCCCTGAACACAAAAGGGATGCGCCTTTTCGCCATGGAAATAAACGCATTGTTCTGTTTGCATTTGGCATAGTTAGGCGGTCCGAAAACGCAGGTTGGGTTAACGACGATGACCGGCAGTCCTTCTTCAAAATAGGTTCGGGCGATCAATTGCCCGTCCCGTTTACTTTTGTCGTAAGAATAAGCGGAATCGGCAACAAAATGCCGGGTTTCGTTCATCGGTTCATTCGTGGGCCGGTGATCATAAGCATGAACGGAAGAAAGGTGCACAATGCGTTTCAGGTTGCTTTTCTTGGCTGCTTTCAAAACATTTTCCAATCCTTCCACATTGATCTTTCGGACCAGTTGCTCCTGGTTTCCTGTAATTGAAATTACTGCCGCACAATGGATCAGGTAATCACAGTCTTTCATGAGGTCAAGCAGAGAAGCTTCGTCATGCAGGGAACCTTTCACGGTTTCAATGCTTCTGCTTTCCAGGAAATTGCTTTTTGAATGGACCAGTGCTTTAATGGAGTAACCGCGGCGAATTAATTCTTCAATGATAGCATTCCCGATATGCCCGTTCCCACCTGTGATCGCAACTTTCACTATTTTCCTTTTGCTTTCACGATGATCAGTACCGTATGCATCAGAATTTTCAAGTCCAAAGCGATGGACCGGTTTCGAAGGTATAACAGGTCGAATTTCATGCGCTGGATCATTTGGTCCACGTTTTCGGCGTACCCGTATTTTACCTGTCCCCAGGAAGTAATTCCCGGTCTTACTTTCGTTAATTCCAAAAATTGAGGCTCCCGCGCTTTGATCTGGTCAATGAAGAATTGTCTTTCAGGTCTCGGACCTACTAATGACATATCTCCTTTTAGCACATTAAAGAACTGAAGGAATTCGTCTAAGCGGGCTTTGCGCATAAATTTGCCAATGGGAGTAATCCGTGGATCATCGGTACTGGAAAGCTGTGGGCCTGCTTTTTCCGCGTCAATGTACATGGTGCGGAATTTAATGATTTTGAAAGGTTTTCCATTAAGACCGATCCGTTCCTGGAAAAATAAAATGGGACCCGGAGAAGAGAGCTTTACACCGATGGTCAGGAAAATGTATACGGGAATAAGCAGAATAATGGCGATGATCGAAAAGAAAATATCAAATACACGTTTGGCTACACGCTGCCAATAAGGCATCACTTCAGCATTTACCTCCATTAAAAGCGCGCCGAAAATGTTATTCAGTTTTACCGACCCGGAAAGGATGTCGTACATATCCGGAAGTACCTTGATGACAATGTTTTCCCCGTTTATACGTGAGATAATGTTCTTCAACCGTTCGTGCTCCGTACTTTCAAGTGCAATGATGATCTCTTCGATGTGATTATCCGCAATAATCTGCTCCAATTGGTCCACATGGCCCAAATAGGGCATTTTGTTTTCCAGTAGTTTATCAATGCCATTCAGGTTCACAAAACCTACGAATTGATTTCCTCCTCCTTTTTCAATTCCTTCGATTTCCTGGTAGATAGCAACCGCTTTTTCGGAACCGCCGATCAGCAAAGTCTTAAATCCGTCTTTGCGCGAGTGGATTCTTCTTACGAGAATACTGGTAATAACCAGCCTGGAAAAAAATGTGATTCCAAAATGCAGCAGGGCCAGGGTTAAAAGCGAACGGTAATAATTGAAATAAGTATTTACATCATCGTCGATCAGCAAGGCGAAGAACAGCACGATTGAACCGAAGATCGTAGCAAAAGCCGTGTAAGAAAGTATTTTCAGGCGGTATAATCTCCGAACGTCCTGGTAAGTTCCCTGGAGCGTGTAAAACAAAAGCCAAAGCAGCGGAACGAACAGAATGCCGTAATAGAACGTTTCATTGAAAGAAAATTCTTCGTGTTCGATGTTTGTCTTCCGATAGAAATAGAAGAGTGCCCACGATAAAGCAGCCGCTAAAAAATCACTCGCAATAAATAAACTTCTAAACAATTTTTGCATTCCAACTACTGATTCTAGAAGTGTACGACCTTAATGTTATCAATGGAGACTTCGCTGGAACTTAACGACGGATCTAACAGCATTCTCAGGTATTGTCTGTACTGATAGCCGTTGGGAGTATTGGATACTACCTCTTTCAAGTCCAGGTAGATCTTTTTCCATTGAAGGTCCGTTTTTTGCCTGGAAGCAGTATATCCGCCATGATCAATCACGGCACCGCCAAGCTGAATCTCTAACAATCCTGTGAGAATGGAATTCGTATTCTTGTAATCAAATTCGAGGTAAACTTCTGCACCGCTTTTTGGAAGAAACATGGGACCCGATACACCGACCCACAAGGAATCTGCACTTGTAATTGCAAGTTGTCCGTAAGAACCCCAGGGGCCATTGGGTACTACTACTAAATTTAAATTCGGACTGGAGATTGAAGCGTCTTTTACATAAGATATTGAGTTGGTTTCAAAATTTTCAATGGTGAACTGGGTATTTGTAAAGTATTTTGTAACCGGATTGAAAGTATAGGTTTCACCTTCTTTCAGGTCCAGGGTGGTTTCAAAGGGTTCTACAAACGGATAGATCTTTTTAGTGGAAGCCATTCCGTTGTTCTTAATGGCAGGATATAAGACCACTTTGCAATTACCTGAAACCAAAACAGGAATTTTGCAGGGAAGTTCGAATACTCCGATTACTTTCCCGTCGATATAGATCCAGACATCGCTGAAGTTGTGACTTAGGGCTCCGGGATCATTTATTCCGGCAGCTCCGTTTGAAGTAAGTGTCCACTTGTTTATTTCAAGCCAAACCGGCAGCGGATTATTCTTAACGCAGCTTGACAATCCGAAAGAAAGCAGAACAAAAAAGTATAAATATTTCATAGATAAGCCTATGTGTAGCTAACGCAAATTTACGTTAATTATTGTCGAAAACCGAGAGATGTGCGGATTTCAATTTGTCAATAATCTGATAGGCTACATCCAAAGCGCGGTAAGCATCATCAATCGAAACGACAACAGGCTGATTATGAACTATGGAATTGTAAAAAGAACGCAATTCTTCCTGGATCGCATTGGTTTTGTGAATCTCCGGTTTCAGGGCAGAAAAATTCACCTCGTCATTGAGCTGAAAACTGAAAAATCCGGGTGCTTCTTCGTCTTTCGGTGTGATCATGATCTGGTCCACGGATTGATTGAGGAAATCAATGACCAGGTAACCGGTTTTTTGAAAGATGCGTGTTTTTCGCATATTGTTCAACGACATACGCGAAGCTGTCAAATTGGCTACGCAGCCGTTGTCAAATTCCAATCGAACGGAAGTGATATCGGGAGTTTTACTCACAACACAAACACCACTTGCCGAAATCCTCCGGATGGATGAGTTGACGCAGCTAAGAACAATATCCAGGTCATGGATCATTAAATCCAGGATCACGGAAACATCGGTCCCGCGCGGATTGTATTGTGCCAGGCGGTGAATCTCAAAGAACATGGGTTTCGAGATCAACGGTTCTGCGGCACGAAATGCCGGATTAAACCGTTCCACATGTCCGACCTGTACAATCACTCCGGCTTCCCGGGATAGGTCGAGTAGTGTTTTTGCCTGTTCGGTAGTTTCTGCGAGTGGTTTTTCAATGAAAACGTGCTTGCTGGAACGGATGGCTTTATAAGCGATGTCGTAATGATGAAGGGTAGGAGCAACCACATCCACACATTCACATACATCGATCAGTTCCTGCATATTGTTCCAGCGTTTTACATGGTATTCCCCGATTGTTTTTTCAGCTGATTCATCGGATGGGTCATAAAAACCGACCAGTTCAAACAGATCAGTCAATTCCAACAGCAGTCGAATGTGGATTCTGCCTAAGTGTCCGGCTCCAAAAACACCAATCTTCAATTTCTTATCACCCATATTACAAATGTACTGATTCACCAAACCGAAACCCGGATCATGCATTTTGGTTATCAACAACGCATGTTTAGTTGAGAAAACGAAATCAGAATCTGCTCATTTTCTGATAAATACTGTGAAAAGAAAAAAAAATCTGTTTTCGCTATAGGAATTTTAATAGAAATGCTTATTTTTGCGCCACAATACGGAGGTTGTAGCTCAGTTGGTTAGAGCGCTGGTTTGTGGTACCAGAGGTCGCGGGTTCGAGACCCGTCTCCCTCCCAAAAAAAGAAAAGCGTGATGGTTTAAACCTCACGCTTTTCTTTTTCCTCAAAACTCACTCTCACACTCGAACTTTTTGATTTGCTTTTCTTTTGCAGGAAAGAGTGTGAGAAGCGAGAGCGGATTTGTTCTTATTTTCATTCATGAATCCCTTCCTTAAACTCTTCAATCATTTTTCGGTTGAAAGCCGGAAGGTCCTGCGGCGAACGGCTCGTAACCAATCCTTTGTCGACAACTACTTCTTCATCGACCCAGGATGCTCCGGCATTCTGTAAGTCAATTTTAACCGATTCGAAAGAGGTCAGTTCTCGACCAGCTACCACACCGGCGCTGATCAATACCTGCGGTCCGTGGCAAATGGCGGCAACCGGCTTCTTCTCATCGAAAAATCCTTTGACAAAATCCAATACCTTGTTTTCTCTTCTCAGCTTATCGGGGTTGATCACACCACCCGGAATAACCAACCCATCGTATTCTGACGCTTTCACATCGTCCACAATGTTGTCCACCGGGTATTCCTTTCCCCAGTCACCTTTACTCCATGCTTTGATTGTTCCTGCTTTCAGACTCACTATTTCAGCCAGCCAGCCTTGTTTTTCAATAGCTTCTTTTGGTGATTGCAACTCACTCTCCTCAAATCCGTCTGTAGCCAAAATGGCGATTCTCTTGCTCATATCACTCGTTTTAAATGTTGAAACTGAAAGTTAAGGGAAGAGCGGCCAAGATAAAAACTGGTTGCTGTTAAAGTGTGATAAAGGATGTTAAATGCTTTTTAGTTACTTATCCGAATACTAACTAGCCAATGCTGTCGCAAAATTAATTCAAAGACCGTCTCAAAAGGACCGGCTTAGTTTGTTGAAAGGTGTGAATCGAATAGTTGCTTAGCGGGTAAATACCGGGTTTCAGCGTATTCATAAGCAGATGTATCGTTATAATTTTTTAAGTGTGGATCTGCTCCCGCGATGACGAGTGATTTTAGTATCTCCAGTAATTTGGGTACGTTGGGGCTTTTGTAGTCTTCTGCTTCTTCTGCTAATTCAATCGCATGATATAAAGGAAGAGACATTCCTGATCCCATTAAATTCGGATTTGCACCATTATTCAGCAATAACGCGACAATTTCCGTACTTACCGTATCAATAGCACAAATCAACGGACTAATATTGAGTTTTTGATCGATGAAATTTATATCAAGATCTATCTTATTTTTTAGAGCGTCTCGAACTTTGTCGATACTTTCATCGAATATGTCATCTAAAAATTTCTGTTTATTCATGGTTTAATAGAATCGTAAGTCAATTAGAAATTCACCCGCAGCTGCACCGTAATATCCGATTTTTTAAATCCTTTGATCTCTTCCGGGCCAGAGCTCAAAACTGTTCTGTTCGAGTATAAGAAAGTTCCGTAGCGGATCCACAGGTCGCAATGTCTCAGGAAGGTAAAACGAATCAGGGCATAGGCTCTTGATCCCTGGTAGTAATAGGCCGGAATGGAGAATACATAAAGCGCATTGTTCTCAAAAGTATAGATTCGCGTGTCGTAGCTGTCTGTATCGAATAAGGCATAACGAAGGGTTACATCGAACGGTAGTTTCTTGGGTTTGAAGAGCAGGTCTTGAGTAAAGATCCAGCCGTCTTCCGCAGCATTGCTTTTCCGATTAATGGTCACATATTCCACGCGGCTTTTCAGCGTAAAGCTTTCCAGTACTTTGTAAGACATGTTTAAGCGGTAGTTATTCTGCACCACGTTCTCAATCGGAGTGATCGTTCCGTCTGAATCCCTGGAATTCTTTTGGCGCACCTGCTGTCTGAAACGTGCGTACAATTCAAAGACTTTATTTGGCCTGTAGGTCGGCTGAACTAAAAATTCATATCCTTTTGACGGAGCATCCACCTGGTATTTGATCCACGGGAACCGGAAAAAATCAACATAAGAACTGAGCGACCAGGATGGGGCCAGTTTCACTTTGATGCCGGAAAACAAGCCACTTTCATTCTGTGTATTACTTCCTTCTGAAAACCCGTTGTTATAGAATGAAAAATAGCCTTTGGAATAGTTGCGGTAAATAACCGAAACAGAAACACTGGGGTCCAGAACAGCCATCAAACCATGGAGATGGGCAAATGATTTGGAATGAGTACTGTAGGAAACTTCTCCGAAAAAGTTGAAATTCTTCAATACGAAGTTGTAATCTCCGCTGATCGCAGTGGTGTTTTTTCCTCTGAAAGCATAAAGATTGTAGGGAAGGGTATCTCTCAAAAGCGGCTGATTGTATCGTTGATTTACAACGGCTATCCCGGCGTTGAACCGGGTGGAATTGTAGCTGAGGTAATTCCCGATTACCTGCTCGCTGAGTTTATTTTTTTTGGCAATTTCACTATTGGTGCGGTGTAAACCCGATAAGTCAATCGTGGTAACGAATTCCAAATCATCGGTTAAGGAATCGTTTATTCCGGCTCCATCAGCATTTTTATTGCTGTAGAAAGTTAGCAGGTTCCATTTCTTATAACCGATAATGGCCGCTCCGCCGCGAAAGAAACGGTTTTCATCTACGGAAGTATAAGGACGCAGGAGATTTGCCGCTTTTTTAGTGGAAAAGATGTCGGCACTTTTTCCGAAGGCATAACCGCTCCAGGTATTTAATCCTTGTCCAATTTGAATTTGATAATCACCAGCGGCAACTGCCCGAATGTACTTTCCGCCTTTGTAATAGGCGTGAAAAGAATAATAGTCGAAGCCGTTCTTTTGTGAACCTTTGAAAAATTCTTCCCCCGGATCTTTTTCTGCCGTAAATCCCAGGCTGATATTTGTTCGGTAGGTATACCTGAAACGCGTGTAGTACCTGTCCGGATTTCCACGGTAATAACTGTTCGAATTATTTAAAATAGAATCTGATACGGGCGTATATCCTTTTTTCTGTTCGGGAGTTCGCTGATAGCGCAAATACCATTCAATCTTGCCGTTTTTGACAGCCTCCTTAAAGGTGATGTGCATGCTTTCCAAACGGTCATCGACCTTAATGAACGGAAGCACCAGTGAAATGGTATTCAAATCCCAGTATTTTAGAGACTGAAGCTCATAAATACTGATAAACTTCCCGAATTGCTCCACGTGAAGCAGCGCATCGGTGATCTGGACTTCTGTCAGCAGTCCCAGCGATCGCAGTTCATCCGGATTGGTGTTATTCAGATTGATCGGATGGTCGAAGAAGTAATTAAGCTGGTCAAAAATATTGGTCAGATCCAATTCTTCTGATTCGGATTGTTCTGCAATAAACTCAACACGCTGCTGGATAATTTCGTTCCGTTCCTGGCTGAAAAGACACGAATAAAGCGCACTAAAAAGAATCAATAAAACACTACTTTTTTTCATGTTCTTTGAATTGGTAAGTTAACCCGAAGTTGGGAGACCATCCAAGCGTTTGATGATACTTCGATCCTAAATCAATAGCGAATCCGGCAACTTTGTAACCAACACCCAGGGCAAACTCCATCGGCGCGCTCTGAGCCCCGAAACGGATATAAAGCGCCTGCACGGGTTGGTATTCGACCGCTCCTCTGAACGAAATTTTGGTAATGATCTGTTTTTCGACTTCTGCAAAAATGGATACTTTTTTGGATGGTTTGTAGTGACAACCTCCACGCATGACAGTTGCAAAACGGTCGGTGGTCGGATTGATTCGTTGTCTGCCGATATTCATCACGGAAACGCCCACGCTCCATTTCTCTGAAATTTTTGCCAGGATACCGGCTTCCACCGTTCCGCTGACCGTTGAGCCGTAATTCCCTCCAAGCCTTAAAGTTTGAATATTTCCCTGTACACCGGCCTGTAGAAAATCCGCAAATTTCATGCTGTATCCCAATCCTGCGCGGGTATTCCGGTATTGCTGATATCCATAAAACTGCCCTCCGGCTGAAAGCACACCAACCTTTAATGGAATAGCAACAGCCAAAGCCTGTGTTTGGAGTTCTTTTGTGAGAAACCGTGTTTCGTAATAAGCGCCAATGGAAATGGTTTTAAGAGAAGCCAATGCACCCGGATTGTGGTGGTACGCCCAAACATCATCGAGGCAAACGCTGGTGTTGGCCAGTGAAACCGCCCTGGAGCCCACCGGATTCCATCCTTGTCCAAATGTGAAGTGGAAAGAATGCATGAATAATAGTAGAAGTAGTATAAGTCTTATCATGGTTTATTTTAAGAACAAGCGGTGTTTGAGAGGGATCTTTTGAAGGAAGTAATCCTCCTCCAGGAGGAAAAACCAATTATTTCCGGCATCGGATGAAACGGCGTAGATTTCATACGCTTTATCAGACACATCCATGGAAGTTTTATGAATAGTGTATTTACGTTCAATCCAATCACCTTTGCTTTTCATATCTCTGAATAACGGATTGGTTAAATTAACAGCTTTTTCGTCAGTATGGTTACTGAAATGGGAAATAAAATTGGAATCTCCCAATGAAGTATAATAGCGAACAACAGCAGGATGACTTAAACCCGCATATTCGAGGGTATTATTTTCGTTGTAAGATTTGATGTATTTGGTTAACTGTTTATTGAGCCTGTTTTCTTGTTCTGCAGACAAAGTGCAGGAAAAGGCAAGCAAAAGAACAAGCAGGAAGTTTGAAAATTTCAGCACGGATCATCAGTTTTTGTCTGCTACTAAAATTAATTTTTTTTATTGAAAATAACACATGATTTCTTCTTCACTCATCGGGATATAATTAAATGAGCAGGAGATCATATCCTGAATGCGCAGTTTTTCCGGGAATTGAACAGCCTGAATGGTCTGATAATGTGGATTTCCGTGCGCAAGAGTTACTTCTATGAATAAGTCTGCACTTTCAATTTTGTAAAAGCGTACAAAACCATCCAGTTTGCGGTATACGGGGAAAGCTGTTTCCATAAGGAAAGTTCAAAAGTTTTAATTGTTCAACAAGTTCAAAAATAGCTTTGGATCAAGAGTTTAAACATTTGAACCCATTTAACTTTTTGAACTTTTTAAAACAAAAAAACCATCCTACAATGTGGATGGTTTTTTGTTTTAAAAGATTTTTTTTAGTTGACCTTGAAAATAACGCGTCTTCCTTTCGCTAATTTCAGATCATCGTCATCCGTTTCTTTAATTTCCGGGCTCGGGTTTTCACTTCCTTTGCTCTCGGATTTTAATCGGGTATTGCTAATTCCTTTTGACATCAGGTATTCCTTGACGGCCTGGTTACGCTTGGTATCCATATCCGCATAGAAATCTTTTTTTTCCGCCAGTTTATCTTCTTCTTCGTTGTTGTGACCCATTACGGTAATCGTCATGTTTGGATTTTCAGTCAAGACTTTCGCAACGATATCCAATGCCGCTTTTGCCTGTGGAGTCAAATAGGTTTTTCCGAATGCGAAATAAATTTCCTGTTTTTCGATCCGGTCCTTCGTTGACATTTTATCGTTATCCGCAACCTGCTTCATGTAAACAGTAGTCGATAATTCGTTTTTGTCCTTGTCGGCATCGTAACACTGACAGTCCTCATCACTATCCAGCATCGTAACAACTACATCATCAATATAAAAATAAGCAGCAACGATCTGGTTGATTTTGGAATCTTTCGGTTTTTTATTGGTCTCGTATTTCGTGTCCTGGTCAGAAGTGAAATTACCGATTGTCAGGAATTTCTCACCACCTTCCGCTTTAAAAGTAGCACATACTTTTTCCCAGTTATAAGTAGCATTAAATACTTTGTTGTCCGGGTGTTGAATCTGCGTTTGGTCAATTAAATGCACTTTCTGATCTGTCCCGAATTCTTTCTTCGAAATATTTGCACCGATTTGATTACAAGAGTATTTGGAAGATTCGGATAGGGAAACATAGAACGAAACACAGTATTTAACGTCTTTTTTCAAAGGCGTTTTTAATTTGGTCATAATGTATGTTCGCGGAAGCTTATTCCCGTAAGAAAAAGCAAAAATCCCGGCGTAATTTTCACCTTCTTTCGCATTTTCTTTCCCGAAAGCATTATCCGGAGCGCCTACATCCGGAACTTTGGAATCACTTAAAAAATAATCTGCTCTTGCACCTGTTGGAGACTTCCATCCGGTTGCCAAATCGATTTGACCTAATTTTTTTGGTTTTCCTGCATTGGACTCAAATCCGCCGTTATCTACCAGATTATCTCCTTTTTGCGCTGATGCCATAAGTGGTAATCCAATTAAAGCACTGAATGCAAGTTGTTTTAGTTTCATACTATTTGGTTTCATAAGATTTTACAGTTTTAATGAATGTTTTTACCTTTTCTGGGTCGACATCCGGATAAACACCGTGGCCTAAGTTAACAATATGTCTTTTATTATTGCCGAACGAATCTAACATTTTTATCGTTTCGCTTTCAATACTTTGATGAGAACCGTATAAAGCACAGGGATCTAAATTGCCCTGAAGCGTTTTCGAATCGCCCACCAAAGATCGCATCACAGGAATATCCATGTTCCAATCGAGCCCAATCGTATTACAATCTAATTTAGCTAAAGCAGGGATGGATGTGATGGCTCCTTTTGAAAACAAGGTAACGGGAACATCTTCAATAGCCGCTGCTATTTGAGATAAATAAGGAAGAGAGAAAGTCGCGTACTGCTCTGTTCCTAAAATTCCTGCCCATGAATCAAAAACTTGTATCATACTTGCTCCGGCTTTAACCTGTGCTTTTAAATAAGCGATTGTAACATCTGTGACGTGCTGTAACAATTGATGTGCCAAAGTGGGATTTGTATACAATAACTTTTTGGCTTCGCTGAATGTTTTTGATCCGTGACCTTCCACCATGTAACATAAAATGGTCCAGGGCGCACCTGCAAAACCGATTACCGGAACGCGTCCGTTTAATTGTTTTACCGTCAACCGGATTGCTTCCAAAACGTATCCCAAACGATCTTCTACATCAAAATCGAATTCCAGTCTTTTGGCATCTGCTTCCGAACGGATCGTATGCTCGAACCAGGGACCACGTTTCTCGATCATCTGGTAAGGAATATTCATGGCCTCCGGAATTACCAGGATATCCGAAAAGATAATGGCCGCATCAACACCTAAAATATCCACCGGCTGAATGGTCACTTCAGCTGCCAATGCAGGATTTTCAACCAATTCCTTAAATCCGCTAACACTCTCCCGAACTGCGCGGTATTCAGGTAAAATTCTTCCTGCCTGACGCATCAGCCAAACCGGGTATCGTTCAATATCTTCGCCTTTTGCAGCGCGTAAGATCAAATCGTTTTGCAATTTCATTGGTGCAAAAGTAAGATTTTTTCCTCTCCGCTCTTTCACTCTTTACGGTTAAAATATCTACGTTCATATGTGCTCGTCTGTGGGAGACCAAATTGAGCGCTAAGCCCACTTGATCGGAGTTTCCCCCTTCTTCTCCAAAATTCCATTAATCGTTGAAAAAGGCTTGCTCCCGAAAAAACCTCTGTAGGCCGACAAAGGAGAAGGATGCGGCGCTTTCAGAATGAAATGCTTATTAGGATCTACCCGGGAAGCTTTTGCCTGTGCCGGAGATCCCCACAAAACAAAGATCACTCCTTCCAATTCATCATTGATCGTTTGGATTACATCATCGGTAAATTTTTCCCAGCCTTGATTGGCATGAGAAAGCGGCTGACCTTCCCGTACCGTCAGAAGTGAGTTCAATAATAAAACTCCCTGGTTCGCCCAATGATTCAAATCCCCGTTTGGTGGTGCGGGAATTCCCAAATCGTCTTCCAGTTCCTTGAAAATGTTTTGAAGACTTTTCGGTAAAGGCCGAACATGAGAATCACAACTGAAGCACAATCCATGTGCATGACCTCTCGTCGGGTAAGGATCCTGCCCCAATATCACCACTTTGATCTGGTCAAAAGGACAGCTGTCGAAAGCCCTGAAAATATGCTTTCCTTCCGGGAAGATCTGATTGGGAAAACGCTGGTATTCCTCTTTGACGAAACCAACCAGTTTTTCAAAATAAGGAGCTTCAAACGATTGTTGGAGTGCCTTTTTCCACGATGGATCAATAGAAACTTTCATTCAGCGAAGTTAATTAATCTGTTTTTACTATGTTCGCAATCTAAATTGAAAATGAATGAACTTAAGACACCTTATCATTTCCATTATCGTTGGATTGACACTTTCCAATAACTCTTTTTCTCAGCAATCTCCAAGGGCTTCATTCTTTTGGAATCAGTATATGCATACCAATCCTGCAATGACCGGGGCAATATACAAGCATCATGCAAATGCGCAGTGGAGAAATCAATGGGTAAAAACAAATGGCGCTCCAACAACCTTATGGGCAAATTATGCTGCTAAAATTGATCAAATCAACAGTGGAATTGGCGTAAGTTATGAATACGATGTAATTGGATTGAACAGATCACATACGGCTTTGCTTTCCTACGCTTACCATATACCAATTAAAAATATGTTTTTGTCATTTGGTGTTTCAGGTGGTATCAAAACCTTAAAAATAAATGGTTCCCAGTTTGTTTTTCCGCAAGCTCCGGAACCCATGTTTCAGAACAGACAACTAAAACCGGCTTTCCAATGTGATTTTGGAATTGCACTGCATGCTGAAAAGTGGAATGTGGGTTTGAGTGTTACTCAATTAAACGGAGCAACATTTAGAGACTCTATTTTTCCATACAATTGCAAGCCTCACTTTTGGGTCTTCGCAGATTATAAATTTCAGTTGGGAGAGAGCTGGTCTTTGACCCCAAGACTTCAATCTTACACGGACGGACTTCAAATTGCTTCAACTGTTGCACTGACAGCATCATTTAAAGATCGTTTATGGTTTGGCGCTACAAGTACAATTCCTAGTAACGGAGGCCGGTTTGCAGTTGGACCGATGATCGGGTACGATATCGTTGGAAAGTTCCGTTTAGGTTATGCCTACGAGTTATGGTTTAATAGTAGTCCGGCAATTGGAAATGATGGCACACACGAAATCATCCTTTCTTACCAGTTGAAATGAGAATAAGTTCAAAAGGATCCAAAAGTTCAAGAGTTCAATTTTTGAATTCTTTGAACAAAAGAGAGTGACTTTTAGCACTTGAAATCGTTCAACTTAATCAGGATTGAAAATGGCGATTTGGTAAATAAGAAACAGTGACAACTGTTGAAGACTGAGCAATGCTTGGACAACAAGCATTATGCGATGGACGGGCACCTGTGCAGTAGATGACAGTAAATTTTCCATACTGTTTGAGGCGGTACGCTGAGTTTATGGAAAATTCTGTCATGACCTGCTAACAGGTCGATCGGTTTGCCCCCGCCTAGACTTTTTTGGCTCCACCTTTTTGTGGCAATGACAAGAGCCAGCCACGGCTGGTGAAGACGAAGGTTTTGCCTCACAAGGCAATAAACCGAAGGTAAGGTGGAAAATTGCTGGGGAAATGAGAAGATGAATGAGTAGAGATGGATTTTAAACCGGGCAATACTGATTTGTAATTATAGTACTACCTTTGCATCGAATAAAGAACAATCATGAGCAACGACGTAGAAATTGAAAAGCGCAGAACCTTCGGAATTATCTCGCATCCCGATGCAGGTAAAACAACCCTGACTGAAAAGTTATTGCTTTTTGGAGGTGCCATTCAATCTGCGGGTGCTGTAAAGAACAATAAGATCAAGAAAACCGCTACTTCCGATTTCATGGAAATTGAAAAGCAGCGCGGAATCTCGGTTGCAACTTCCGTAATGGCTTTTGAATATTCAGGCAAACAGATCAATATTCTCGATACTCCCGGTCACAAGGATTTCGCAGAAGATACTTACCGGACACTGACAGCAGTTGACAGCGTAATTTTGGTGATCGACTGTGCAAACGGGGTGGAGGAACAAACCAAACGCTTGATGGAAGTTTGCCGTATGCGGAAAACTCCGGTGATCATTTTTATCAATAAAATGGACCGCGAAGGAAAAGATCCGTTCGAACTATTGGACGAATTGGAATCTTCCCTGGATATCAAAGTGCGTCCTTTGGCCTGGCCGATCGGTATGGGAGACCGATTCAAAGGAGTTTACAACATTTACGACAAGAACATCAACTTATTCGCAGCAAATAAAACCAAGATTTCCACGGATATCGTCTCGCTTTCGGACATCCATTCACCTGAATTGGATGAATTGGTAGGAGAGAAGCCTGCAGCAGAATTGAGAGAAGAACTGGAAACGATCGAGGGTGTTTACGATACATTTGATCGCGATACCTATCTTTCGGGTGATGTTGCCCCGGTATTCTTCGGATCGGCAGTAAATAATTTCGGAGTAAAAGAATTATTGGATACGTTTGTACGTGTTTCTCCTTCTCCAAGAGGAAGGGATACGGATATCAAAAGAGTAGAACCATCCGATAAAAAGTTCTCCGGTTTCGTATTTAAAATTCATGCGAACCTGGATCCGAAACACCGCGACCGCATTGCCTTCTTACGCATTGTTTCCGGAAAATTCGAGCGAAACACCTTCTATAATCACGTGCGTTTAGATAAGAAATTCAAATTCGCGAACCCAACTTCCTTCATGGCACAGGATAAAAGTGTCATCGATGAAGCTTTCCCGGGAGATGTAATCGGATTGTACGACACAGGAAACTTCAAGATCGGTGATACCTTGAATGAAGGAGAAAATTTCATGTTCAAAGGAATTCCGAGCTTTTCACCGGAATTGTTCCAGGAATTGGAGAACTTAGACCCGATGAAATCCAAACAATTGGAAAAAGGCGTTTCCCAGCTAATGGATGAAGGAGTGGCCCAGTTGTTTATTCAGCAGCCTGGTAACCGGAAAATTATCGGAACCGTCGGACAGCTGCAGTTTGAAGTAATAGCTTACCGTTTGGACCACGAGTACGGAGCTAAATGTCGTTTCGTTCCGAAGAGCTATCACAAAGCATGCTGGATCACCACCGATAACGAAGAACAATTGAAAGACTTCATGCGCGCAAAATCGCAGTATCTGGCAAAAGATAAAGACGGCAACCTGGTATTCCTTGCCGAAACATCCTTCTTACTTCAAATGGCAGAAAAAGACTATCCGGATTTGACATTCCACACAACCAGCGAATTCAAACTCGAAGCAAAATATATGTAGTAGTGACGCGATGCTTCGCGTCACTACAATTCCGGCAACTCCTCCAGAAACACATCCGGATTCGCACATTCCACAATCACGTGGTCCAATCCGTTGGTCATCCAGAAATAAGCAGCTTTGCTTTTTTGGATGTAATTGCTTGTTTGCAAAAACACCTTTTCATCCAGGTTAATCTCAGAAGCTTTACATTCGATTATCAATTTGGGATTTCCGAAAGAATCAACAATAACAATATCACAGCGCCGGTTTTGTCCGTTGATCTTCAGTAAATGTTCACTATTAATCCGCTCAATCGGTGTTTTCTTATGCGTGATGAGGTAATGGATCACATGCTGCCGAACCCATTCTTCAGGTGTTAACAGTAATTTCTTCCGCCGGATAATACACCAAACGAAGAACTCCTCCTTCTCTTTCGAAAGCTTCAGTTGTGCGGATGGTAAATTCAACGAAGGATACATACCTCAAAATTACAAATTACTAATGAGGAAATTTAGAGTTTCCCCCTTTGGAGAGCCTGTCCTATGAGGAACGAAATAGGAGGGATTAAGGGGGAGATAAGTGGAATCGAATGCTCCATTACCTGGCGCTACACAAAAACGTAACCTGAAACAGCTCCGGTAAACACCAAATTTTAGTCATTCGAAGGTCATGTATAGATAAAGCATGGATCAAGCATAGGTAAAGCATATATAAAGCGTCGTTTGTACTAATATTTAACACCTTTATTTTACAGGGATTTCCGTGAATTCGAGCTCAAATAAGCCATTTTCACATCTTTAACTCCTGATTTTCAAAAATTGTTTCGTTTCTCAAAAGTGTAACCTTCAAATAAAATCAATCCATAATTCGCAATTAGTAATTCGCAATTGGTAATTACTTAAGTGGTAATTAGTAATTTTGGTAAATGGATCACAAAGCACTTCTCAAAGACATTAAAAACGGTGAATTCAAGCCAATCTACGTGTTGCATGGAGAAGAACCCTATTTCATAGATTTGCTCGCCGATGCTATTAGTGAAAATGCAGTGGACGAATCCGAAAAGGATTTCAACCTGGCAGTTTACTACGGGCGCGATATAGATGCTTTGACATTGATGAGCGAAGCACGCAGTTTTCCATTCATGGGAACCCGCAAAGTCGTGATCGTTCGTGAGGCACAAGACATGAAAGATATTTATGAGCTGGAAAAACTGCTTCCGAATTTAGTGGAAAGCAACATCCTGGTTTTGTGCCATAAATACAAAGCCCTCGACGGAAAACGCAAGTTCACCAAAGAGATTGCGAATGTCGGAGTGAATTTCAAATCAGAAAAAGTCAAAGATTACAACCTCACCGAATGGATTGCCACTTATGTGCGCTCCGAAGGATACGAAATCACCTCAAAAGCTGCTTCCTTATTGGGCGAGTTTTTGGGAAATGACCTTTCCAGGATTGTCAATGAACTGGATAAACTGGCAATCGTTCTCGAAAAAGGAACGAAGATCTCCGACGTACACATTGAAGAGAATATTGGTATTTCGAAAGATTACAACGTGTTTGAATTGGTCAATGCCATTGCGATCCGCGATTCCCTAAAAGCATTTCAGATTGCGGATTACTTTGAGAAAAACCCGAAAGACCATTCCATTATTGTAGTGATTCCGTCCGTTTTTAAATTATTCACGAATATGATGCGGGTGCATTTCGCACCGAATAAATCCCCGGATGCCATAGCTTCTTCTGTTGGCTTACACCCTTTCGTTGCAAAAGAACTGATCCGCAACTGCCCGAATTACCCGCCGAAAATCCTGGCGCGTAACGTAGAGATTTTACACAACTACGACCTGAAAGCAAAAGGAGTAGGGAATAGTTCCACCTCAGACGGTCAGTTGTTAAAAGAATTATTGGTTCAAATACTCAATTGATGAGACGCTTTTTCCTCTTGCAAATTCCCGATTCGGAAACATTTCATCTTCCGGAAGAAGAATCCAAACATATCGTGCGGGTCCTTCGCTCTGAAGCCGGTGATCAGTTTTTGCTCTTAGACGGGAAAGGGCTAATTATTACAGCAGAGATCGTAGATGCCCACCCGAAGAAATGTTTGGTAAAGGTCGTTTCGAAAGAACTGAAAACCCGAACCGGAAAAGGATTTCATTTGGCCATCGCACCCACTAAAAACCTGGACCGGATGGAATGGATGGTCGAAAAAATAGTGGAAATCGGAGCAACGAAATTGACCTTCTTAAATTGCGAACGATCAGAACGCGTTCAACTGAAAACAGACCGCTTGCAGCGCGTAGCAATTTCGGCTATGAAACAGGCACAGCACGATTTTTTACTTGAAATCGAAGAACTGCGGAATTTCCCCGATTTTATTGCTGATAACCCGAAAGGAGGCATTGCACATTGCCTGGAAACCGATAAGAAAGCAGTAAGTGAATTGAAAGACCATTCCTGTATTTTAATTGGTCCGGAAGGAGACTTCAGTGAAAAGGAAATACAACTCGCTTTGAAACACGGTTACGAAGCCGTACATTTGGGAGAATCACGATTGAGAACAGAAACAGCCGGAATGGTTGCTTGTGTTCTGGCAATTAACAGTTAACAAGATGAAAGCATTCAGTATAATCACCGCACTTTTTTTGAGTACCATCGGGTTCGCTCAGGGGAGCTATCAAATCGCATTTCTGAAATATAGCGGAGGCGGGGATTATTATTCCAATCCGACTGCCTTGCCCAACCTGGCGCAGTTTTGCAATGTCAACCTGGGAACGACCATCTCTAAGGATGCGCCTTATGTAGAAGTTGGGAGCCCGGAGTTGAGTTTGTATCCGTTTGTTCACATGACGGGTCACGGAAACGTGGTGTTCTCCTTAACGGAAGCAGAAAACTTGCGGAATTACCTCCAGGGAGGCGGTTTTTTACACATCGATGATAATTATGGAATGGATAAATACATCCGGGAAGAATTGAAAAAAGTATTTCCTAATAATTCATTGGTTGAACTTCCGTTCTCTCATCCGATCTTTCACCAGAAATACGATTTCAATGGGTTGCCGAAGATCCATGAGCACGATGGAAAACGTCCTCAGGCTTTCGGCATTATCATTGAAGGAAGATTGGTTTGCCTCTACACGTACGAAACCGATTTAAGCGATGGCTGGGAAGATCAGGCCGTGCACAACGATTCGGAAGAAAAACGCAAACAAGCGCTCCAAATGGGTGCAAATATTCTGATGTACGCTTTTTTGGGAGGTTCTAAATAGCAGAGCAAGCATGAAGTTTTGAAGCAAATGCTTCTGATCATCATTATCTATGTTAATCTTTTTCTCTTTCTCATTTAATCCGAAGCGATTGAAAATCTGCCTTGGATTCTCATTCTGTTCTTGTTAACAGATGCTAAAACTTTTCCCTAACTCGTCTCTTTTAATTACATTTCTTCCACAGTCACATCTAAAAATTTGAGTTATGAGTTGGTTATGGGCAATAATTATTGGAGGTATAGCCGGTTGGTTAGCCGGAGCGATCATGAATAGCGACAGAGGAGGAGTTTTATTCAATATCGTGCTGGGAATTTTGGGAGGTATCGTAGGAGTATGGTTATTCAGCTTACTGCATATTTTTCCCGCAGACAACATTTGGGGGGTTCTCTTAACTTCCACAGTTGGAGCAGTCGTTATCATTGTAATAGCCCGTCTGATTACCGGCGGTAAAGTTTAATAGAAATTACACCTTGGCAAAAACCAATGTGCAATTGACATCAGTCAATTGACTGGTTGTTAGAGTAAAAAAGGGGTTCCGCATTAGCAGAACCCCTTCTTGTTTGTTTTTATCAGAACACAATTTGTGGGGACGCAAGGCATCGCGTCCCCACTTTTTCTATGAATCACATTTTATTCGGAACTGTTATCCCCAACAAATTCATTGAACTCTTGATCACCTTTGCAACATTTTCACTAACCGCCAAACGCATTGCTTTTTGCTTTTCATCCGTTTCGCTCAGGATCATTACATTTTGGTAGAACTGGTTGAATAATTTCACCAATTCATAGGTGTAATTTGCTACGGATGAAGGAGAATGCGTTTTTGCAGCTTCCTCAATAGCAGCCGGGTATAAAACCAATTGCTTGATGATTTCCTTTTCCGAAGCACCGATTTCAGTAGCGGTATCTAATTTGAAAGTACCTGCTTTCCCAAGAAGCGATTGAATACGTGCATGTGCATATTGAATGAACGGACCGGTGTGACCATTCAATTCAATTGATTCTGCAGGATTGAAAAGCATGCGTTTCTTCGGATCAACTTTCAATAAATAATACTTCAGACCACCCATTCCGATGGTTTTGTACAAGATTTCGCGCTCCGAATCACTCATTCCATCCAAATGCCCGCGCTCGGAAGTCATTTCCTTAGCACTTTCGATTACTTCGTCCATCAAATCATCGGCATCAACAACTGTTCCCTCACGTGATTTCATTCGCCCGGATGGCAGGTCCACCATTCCGTAAGACAGGTGGAAACACGATTTTGCCCACGAATAGCCTAATTTATCAAGGATCAGGAAAAGCACCTTGAAGTGATAATCCTGTTCGTTACCCACCGTATAAATAATTCCGCTTAGTTCGGGATAATCGTTGAAACGGTCCACAGCAGTTCCCAAATCCTGGGTCATGTAAACCGAAGTTCCGTCTGAACGCAGCAGTAATTTATGGTCCAATCCGTCACCGGTTAAGTCTATCCAGACCGAACCGTCTTCTTTTTGGTAAAAAACACCCTTGCTTAAACCTTCATTCACCAAATCCTTTCCAAGAATGAACGTGTCGGATTCGTAATACAACCGGTCAAAATCAACGCCCATTTTTTCATAGGTTTTGTTGAAACCGTCATATACCCAGCCGTTCATAGTTGTCCAAAGCAAATAAACTTCCGGGTCTCTTCCTTCCCAGCGAACCAACAAATCCTTTGCTTCACGCAAAATAGAAGTCTCATTTTTAGCCAGTTCTTTGATCTTGTCATCTAACCCTGCGATCGCTTTTTCGTCTTTTCCGGCTTTTGCTTCCGTAAATTCATGGTATTTAGCAATCGCAGCTTCGGAATACCCTTCAAAGTTGCCGGCATTCCATTCGGCTATAATTTCTTTTGCCTCCGCATTGAACTGCTTATCGAATTCAACGTAGTATTTTCCAACCAGCTTATCACCTTTTAGACCTGTATTATCCGGATTCTCGCGTTCTCCTTTTGCATTGAGAGGTGAAAACTTCTGCCAGGCAAGCATACTTTTACAAATATGGATCCCGCGGTCATTGATAATCTGTGTTTTGATTACTTTGTTACCGTAAGCAGCTAAAATCTGGGCAACTGAATAGCCTAAAAAGTTATTGCGTAAATGGCCTAAGTGCAAAGGCTTGTTTGTATTCGGAGAGGAATACTCCACCATGATTTCGGGTTTGGAGTTCTTTTCTGCGAATCCGAAAGCCGTATTGGAATCAATTTCACTCAATTGTTCTGCCCAGTAGCTATTCGGGAAACTTAAGTTTAAGAATCCTCCGATAACGGAATAATCACTGATACAGCCGATATCATCCCTTAAAAAATCACCAAGTACGGTCCCGATTTCCTGCGGTGCCTTACCTGCAAGTTTCATCAAAGGGAACAACACCAAAGTGGTATCTCCTTCGAATTCTTTCTTTGTTTTTTGAAACTGAATCAGCGAGTCAGAGCATGTAAAACCAAATAGTTCATTCGATTTTTCAATAATTGCCGACTTGATTAAATCTTCCATTAGGACTTTTTTATTTAATTGATAATTTAAAATGGATAATTGAAAAGACGAAAACACTTTTTTTCATTGGTAAGGGTTGTCTCAGTTTAAAGAGTAAGCACAACCTTTTCAATTCTCAATTTTCATTTTTCACTTATTTAATGCCGCTGTCACCGATTCCAACAAAGAGAATGCAGTTTCTGCCATCGCATTTATCTTATTGTCCAGACACGGATTTACCTCTACGAATTCAATGCAAACCGTTTTTGGATTCTGAGCCAGCAAAGTTAATATTTCTTCCGCTTCTTCCGGAAAAATGCCATTCCCAACAGGTGTTCCTGTTCCAAAAGAAGTGATTTCAGGGTCCATGGAATCCACGTCAAAAGAAACATAAATCATATCGCAGGATGCTAATTGGTCTAAAACGCGCTCAACAATCGCAGAAGAACCTTCTTTACGCACCATTTCTACCGTGTGATTGGTGATATTGTTTTCTGAAATCAATTGGTTCTCTTCGTGTTCCGTATCTCGAACACCAATAAAGATCAGGTCCGAAGGATTGAGTTTTACTGCATTCGTGTATTTATACTTCAAATCTTCCCAGATTGAAACGGTTTGGGAAGAAGGTGTATTGCGCTTATAAGCCAAATTGTCATTACCAAGAGCAAGACTCAGAGGCATTCCGTGAATATTTCCGGACGGAGTAGTGTACGGTGAGTGTAAATCTCCATGTGCGTCGATCCAAACCACTCCCAGCCGTTTCTCCGGGTAAGCGGCCTTGACACCCGCAATCGTTCCCGCAGCCGAGCCGTGGTCTCCGGCAAGGATTAATGGGAAAGAACCCTTGATTAAGGTATCTCTGGTTGCTTCCGCAACAGATTCAAAAACCAATTTGAAACCCGGCAGGTTTTTAGCAAATTCAGTTTCGTTTTGTTGATCCAAAAATCCATTGTAATCAGGCAAGGGATGAAGCGGGTAGATTCCGAAATACGGATTGTTTGCTTTTCTGGCCGCTGTCATAATAGCTCCCGGACCAAGAGATGCCCCCCTGGTTCCTGCTGCCAGTTCCGAGTTGTTTACAATGATTTCAATTTTCCGATGCATAACATAGTGTTAATAGCGCAAAAATACATATTTGGTTTTTGGATGAGACAATTAAATCAGAAACTTATGATCAAATCAAAAATTAGAATGACTGGCTGAACAAGAAGGAATAGTGCGTCTTGTTTTTCGCTGTCTTAAACAGTTGCCGCTGTTTCTTATCCTCCTACACGGCGGACTCTTATTCAGGCTCCCGAAACCTTTTCAACAATTTCCCGTATGAAGTTCTTATTAAAGATCTTAGTATGTTGGTAAAGCATTCATCTATATTCCTTGGAATTTGCATTCTTCTAATGAGTTCATGTACTTCCAAAAAGGAAGTCATCAGCGAAGGGACTATCATTTATTCTGCAGATTATCCGAACCACAAGAAGAATGTCTTCCTGTACAACATCCTACCGAAAGAAGTCGAAATCAACTTTAAGAACGGAATGGTGCGGAATGATATCAGTCGGGGTAATTTTCAAAATATTTTGCTGTTTGATTGTAACAAAAAACAAATGGACATTTATTTCCAATACGGTGAAGAGGCTTTCAAAACAAAATTGACACCGGATGAAATTCAGCAGATGTTAAACGACCAGGTGAAATACGAGATTCGATTTACTGAAGAAACGGATACATTGGTAGGTTTTAACGTGAAAAAAGCGCTTGCGATAAACAAAAAGGATAAAAAAGATGTGATTACACTTTGGTATACGGAGGAAATTGAATTGAAAAACCCGAATTGGTACAACACCTTCAGTGAAGTTCCGGGAGTTTTGCTGGCCTATTCTGTAGATCGGTTCGGGATCCGAATGGATTATAAAGCAATCAAGTTTATTCCGAAGGTCGATGAATCTAAAAAACAGTTGTTTACTTTGCCTGCAAAAGGCACTTCGATCACTTACGATGAGTACAACCAAAAAATGAACAGTTTATTTGCAACATTTGAATAGTATGAACAAATTCCTTTACGCTCTCAGCATTACTTTACTTACCGCATTTACAGGATTCTCTCAAAGCCCCTTTTCGGGCATCCTGAAATACAAAGCGAGCGTCATGGTTCCCGATTCAAATAAAGTCTGGAAATCCTGGAATGTAACGCTTTATACCAATGATACGGTTGTTCGTGTGGAAACAGAGACAGAGCAGTTTGGAGTCCAGGTATACATCCGTAATATGGTTTTAAACAAAGCCTATCTGCTGTTGGAACTGGATGGGAATAAATACGCAATTCATACGGATCTTTCCAAGAAAACAGATTCCATTCCGAAAAGTTATACGGTTACCAAAAAAATGGGGTCGAAAAAAATTGCCGGACTGAAAGGAAAGAAATACCTGGTAAAAGACGATAATACAGACGGCTATTATTGTTATTTCTCCAAGAAACTGGGCAATAAATACCTGCAGGTTTACCCGGAAGTAAGCGGGTTGGCACTCGATTATTATATTCCTTCACAGGATGGCCTGATCCATTATGAATTGATTGAAAAAAAGGACCAGCAGGTGAACCGTGATTTATTCGGGATCCCTTCGGATTACAAGCGGATCAGCTTCGAAGAATTCATGAGGGCGTTCTATTCGAATAATGAACAGTAGTTTGTTTATAGTTAAATCAATCGCCGGTAACTAAAGCCTGCTTATGTCGTTATCTTCGTAGGATACTTCGTGAAGAATGGCATTGGAAAACGAATACAGGCAGAAGAGCGAGCAAGCAGCAGAAGAAAATACGAAAAAACAACCGAAAGGAAAGCCTACAAAAGAACGTAAGCCTTCCGATAATGCGTTGTTAGATCGTTTGTCGAGCCGCTTCGATAAAAAAAGATTTAAAACTATCCTGGGGATCGCAATGATCCTGTTCTCGTTTTTTACCTTTCTTTCTTGTTTTTCTTACTTCTTTACCTGGACGTCAGATCAGGACCGGGTGCTCGATGTTTCTCTTTTCCCCTTTTTGTTCGACAGTAATCCGGAACCGGTTGAGAACTGGCTGGGTAAGTTTGGGGCGTGGATGGCGCACTTGTTCATGTACCGCTGGTTTGGAGTTTCTTCTTTTGCCATTTCATTCATTATTTTCCTCATCGGTTTCAAATGGACCCTGAATATTTTGCTGCTTCCCATCAGAAGATCTATCGCCGTAGCCGTTTTGTTTATGGTGTGGAGTTCGGTTTTCCTTGGGTATTTTGTGGAACACATTGATTATCTGGGCGGAACTTTTGGTTTTGCAATCAATTCCTGGTTGAAATTGACCATTGGGAGTTTCGGAAGTTTTGTAGCAATTGTGGCACTTTTATGGATCGTATTGGTTATCCTGTTCAATGCAGATATTATGTCTTGGTGGAACAGGGCAAAAGGAGCGAAGGAATCTTTTTTTGAGGACGATCAGCCCCTTGCCGCAAACATGACAGATATTCATGTGGTAAATACCATTCGTGAAGACCAGATCCGTGCAGAACAGGAAGCTGCGGAAGTCAATTTTGATGAGGAAGAAGACGAATCTTACGGAGATGGCGAAGAAGATAGCTTTATTGTGATTCAGAATGGTGCAGGAAAGGAACCGGAGCCTGATAGTTATCAGAACGAACCTAATCCCGATAGCTATCGGGGACAGGAGGCTGTTTTGGAAGAAGATGATGACGATGAAGAAGAAGGCGATTTTAAAGTAAGCATCGCAAAAACAGACGCAACGCTTTCTGATGATGAGTTCAATTCCGTTCGACAGGAATATGGTGATTACGATCCTACTTTAGACTTGTCAGGATATATGCTGCCTCCAATTGATTTGTTGAAAGAATACGGGAATGGCCAGGTTTCAATCAACAAGCAGGAGCTGGAAGACAATAAGAACAAAATTGTTGAAACACTTTCCCATTATAAAATTGACATTGCCAAGATCAAAGCAACGGTTGGGCCTACAGTTACCTTGTACGAAATTGTGCCGGCTCCCGGAGTTCGGATCTCGAAGATCAAAAACCTGGAAGACGATATCGCATTGAGCCTATCAGCATTAGGAATTCGTATCATTGCTCCAATTCCCGGAAAAGGAACCATTGGTATCGAAGTTCCGAACAGCAACCCGGATATGGTTTCGATGAAATCATTGATCGCATCGGAGAAATTCCAGAATTCCGATTTCGAATTGCCCATCGTCATGGGGAAAACGATTACGAATGAAACCTATACGTTTGACCTGACGAAAGCACCTCACTTATTGGTTGCAGGAGCAACCGGTC
>CAMLDR010000020.1 GCA_946478775.1 uncultured Flavobacteriales bacterium | reverse complement strand
AGATAAGCTGGTGTGACTGGAGTTCAGACGTGTGCTCTTCCGATCTTTGTGCCCGCGGGGCCTATGAAGCGGCTTTAAAGTATACACGAGAACGGAAACAGTTCGGGAAACCGATTGCCTCTTTCCAGCTGATCCAGAACCATTTGGTAGAAATGCTGACCAATTTAACGGCGATGCAGACCATGGTAGCGCGTTTATCCGAGCTGCAGGACCAAAAAGAACTCACGGACGAACATGCTTCTCTGGCAAAAGTATTCTGCAGTTTGCGCACACGGGATATTGTGAGCAAAGCACGTGAGGTGATGGGAGGAAACGGAATCCTCCTGGAATACGATGTGGCACGCTTTGTTGCAGATGCCGAAGCCATTTATTCTTACGAAGGAACGAAAGAGATCAATACCCTGATAGTGGGAAGAGCCATTACAGGATACAGCGCGTTTGTATAACCCTTCCACACTCACGCTCAAACCCACACTTGAATGAGTGTGAAATGAAGAAATTTAAAACAACAGATATGATACAGAGAGAAAAAATATTCAGCAGTTTTTCAGCCGAGGATACCGATGAAGCCTATTTCTTTTATAAAAATGTGCTGGGCCTGCACGTTGAAAAAGAAGAAATGTCAATTTTGACCATAACAGTGAACCCGGGTATGCAGATCATTATTTATCCCAAGCAGGACCATGTTCCGGCAACGTTTACAGTGATGAATATTCCCGTTACGGATATGGAAGATGCTGTGGAAGAGTTGGGTAAAAAGGGAGTTTCTTTTCTGCAATACGACATGGCGTACATTCAAACGGATGAGAAGGGAATTGCACGAATCCCCAATGGTCCTATCCAGGCGTGGTTTACCGACCCGTCCGGGAATATCATTTCGTTGATCCAGGAGTAGGTTATAAATAGTTCCAATTCAAAAGAATGTGTAAATTCTTTACAGGATAGTGTAAAGAGACGAACGATTGGTGTGAGTAATTTTGAGACTATCAAAGGTTTGTAGTAGCACACATGTTTTGGTTTAAGTTTTTAAGTTAGGTTAAAAGGGACGCAAGTCCCTTTTTTGATACTCCGTTTTCCCGGATCACATTTGAAATAGGATTTTGTTCCATTAAAATATGAGTACACTTTTTGTTTTAAAATGATACATACTTGTTTTGGAAGCTGGATAATTTGGACGTTTTGTAGAATCAGTAGAAAATAGATTGTTGAATTTAAATTGAATGCATGTTTGAGCTTCCCTTCCTTTGGATTTTTTTAGAAAGGAGGTAGATAAATCTTTAATTATTCTTTCTGTTGATTCGAAATTGATCAGCGAGTGCTGTAGCGGTGATTCCGGTTCCACATCAAAGTCCATGTAGATAACTGAATCTTCCATAAAAGAATCATCTAAGCCAATAAAATATATTGTACAATCGTATTTTTTTTGGACCTGTTTTTTCCATTCAGTCTCACTCTGAGAAAGCTCCAATTCAGTACTTGGTGGTCTCCAACTAAATGCTTCTGCAAGTCGAACAGCCCATATTATAAAACCAACAATTACGATGCCGGCAACTAAACTAAGCGTTATAAGAATGTTTTTCAAGATGCTGTTTCGTTTTTCCATATGGAGGCTACTGGTTTATGATTTATTCGAATCTAAGTAATAGTTTTCGCAGGATTAACTTTTTTGTTCTGTTTTTGAAAAGTTTGCATTGAATCATCTCAAAATATAAAAAATCCCCGACGGTAAAAATGTCGGGGATTTTTATTTCTGATCCACCACAGCGGATGAAAACAAGTATTTACAATCCGAAAGCTACACCAGCCCGTAATCCAAAATTGGAATTGTACTGACTTCCGCGGATCGGTCTGAAACCGGTGTAATAATTGAAATCGGTGTTGAGCCAGATATTATCAGCCAGTTCCAGGTTGAAACCGATGGAAGCCGTTCCGCCAATGTCAAATGTATTGTAAAATCCGGTAACATCTGTTTTCGATGCATCGGGAGCATCCGAGTCGCTGGTTGCGCTCAGCAGGAATCCCATAGACGGACCGATGGTGATTTTAGGGCGGAAACTGTCTTCGAAATCACCGAAGAAGAATGCCACTTTAAGCGGTACACGGATGTACTGCATGGTGAGTTCCGTTTCATAACCGCCGCTTTGAACTCTTGCGCCTTCCATCGACCAAAGAATGTCGGCGGCCATGCCCATGTGTTTCATTTTACTGTAATTGAGAATGATCCCCGCATTCCAGTTGGGCTTGAAAACATCTGTCCCCGAGGTGCTGCGCACGCCCGTATGACCAAATCCGATAGCCGGCCCGATTGAAAATGTGGAGGTTGCATCTCCCGGAGTTTCCTGGGAAAAAGCTGCAGAGCAAGTTATTATCGCCACAGCCATTGTTAAAATCCTTTTCATGTTCTGTCAATTAATTGATTATTAATTAAAGGTGGCTGAAAAGCGCTTCAATTCTGTTATATCCTAATTTGCGAAGCTTACATAACTCACAGTTTTAGGATTTTTTAAGGTTGAAGGAACATCTAGGGAAAGGATTCTGTTAGTGGATTCAGTTGACTCATTTACAGCTGTACGCCCATCATACAAACATCATCCACTTGTTCTACGCCGGTTTTCCAGTTTTCGAAAGTGGTTTCCAAAAGTTCTTCCTGGGCGGACATGGTAAGCGTTGAGTTCTTTAATAACAGTTCTTTCAGCGGGGTATATTTGAATTTTTTTCCTTTTTCTCCACCGAACTGATCGGCATATCCGTCTGTGAACAGGAAGATCAAATCTCCTGCTTTTAACTGCAATTGGTGGGTGTTGAACGGTTTCTGATCAAAAGAACTTCCGATTGGTTGTTTGTCTGCAGTAATGCTGTTGAATGTATTGTCTGAAATATACCAAAGCGGATTATTGGCTCCTGCCCATTGGATTTCGAATGTTTTTGTGTGGATTGCGGCCAGTGAAATGTCCATTCCGTCTTTCACATCTTTGGAACTTTTAGCAAAAGTTTCGAGAACGATCTCACGTGTTTTATCCAGGATTTCTCCCGGATCAGTGAGTCCGAATTCGAGCACTGCCCGATTCAATGCCGTGCTGCAGACCACACTGACCAATGCTCCGGGAACCCCATGACCGGTACAATCTGCAACGGCGATCAAAATGGAATCTCCTGTTTTTTCCATCCAGTAAAAATCTCCTGCAACAATATCTTTGGGCTTGTAGAGAATAAAACTTTCCGGAAAGTGTTCTTTAAAAGTGCTTATTGGAGGAAGAATGGCATCCTGTAAACGTTTCGCATAGGTAATGGAATCGAGAATTTCTTTCTGTTTTTCTTCCACCAGGTCTTTTTGGCGTTCAATGATCTCTTTTTGTCTTCGTGTTACCCGGAGGCGGTTGATGACCACCACGGCAAAGATCAGGACCAGTAAAGATCCAATGCCGATTGAAAGAATGATTAATTTTTGCTGCTGCTCTTTCTCAGCGGCGATAGCCAGTTTTTTCTCATGCTCTTTCTGATCCAGCGCCTGCTGTTTCTCAAATTCGTAGGAAAGTTCCTGCTTGATCAATTCCTGCTGACTTTCTTCGTTGGTCACTTTATCGCGATTCACCAGGTACAATTCATGCATTTCGAGCGCCTCTTTGTATTTCCCCAGCTTTTTATAATGTCCGTAGAGCGATTGGCTGGATTCACGAATTGCTGCGGGAGCGTCTACTTTTTCAGCCAGATCCAGGGCTTGCTTGTTGTAGAAGATCGCTTTTTGGGTGTTTCCTTTTTTATCGTAGATCTTGCCCATGATATTGAATACTTCGGGAAGCCCAAGCAGATTTTCGGATTTTTTGTAATAAGGGATACATTTTTCAGTGAATTCCAATGCTTTTTGATAGTCTTTCATATCCAGATAAGTCACTGCAATGAAATGATAGGACATCCCAAGACCGTAATCGTCCTGAATGTTTTGATAAATCCGGATGGATTTTTGGTGATACTGGATGGATTTGTAATCGTTCCCAAGATAGCGGTAAATGTTTCCCAGGTTGGAATAGGACAGTGCCATCAAAGACGAATCTCCGAGCCGTTTGTTGATGGTCAGTGCCCGCTGGTAGTATTCTCCTGCTTTTTGGTATTTCCCCTGTTCGTTATAAATCACCCCGATGTTGTTCAGGGAGGAAGCAATTCCTTTTTGATCCTGCAGTTTTTCCATCATTTTCAGACTGCGGGTAAAATAAGTAATGGCACGTGTGTTATCTCCGCGTAAAGAGAAAGAAGCTCCATGAACATTCAACGCTGCGGCCTGGTATTTTCGGGAATGCATTTTCCCTGCCATTTCGTAGAGTTGATCCGCATAGAAGGACGCACTGTCAGGATTTGTATATAAGTAACCGCGCATACAGATCTGCCGCAGTGCTTCCAGGCGGACAGTATCTGCTTTCTGTTCATTTCGGACCACTTTCCACAGTTTATCGGTTTCCGTTTGCGCTAAAGTGCACAGCGGAAATACAAGTAGAAAAATGATCCATTTTATTTTCTTCATAAGTCACAGAGAACGCGCAGGTTAAAACTAAGAAAAATAATCTCATGCAGCGATCTGCCGGATGAATAGGAATAGTAGGAAATATGTAAATAGTCAGAAAACAAGTGTAAAGCGGTTGAAATGTTTGAGTTTTAACTTTAAGAACAGAAAAGTTCTTAAAATGGGCATTTCATTAGTTTAAGTTTTAGTTGGGGGGCACTAGCCCCCTTTTTGTCTCAGGCTGGCATACGTTTTTAATTGATTGCTCTGCTTACTAAAATGGATCGATTATGGAAAGATTTTTGGGTTATACGTTTTGGGGAAACACGGTTTATTCCTGGTTGTTGGCTTTGGGAATTGTAGTGGTTTCTGTGATAGGAATCCGTTTGTTCCGCTATTTGGTACTTAAACGGTTAAAAACCTGGTCGGCATCCACTTCTGCTACCTGGGACGATTTGCTGGTTATTGGGATTGAGCGGCTGATAGTACCCATTCTCTATGTTGGGTTCCTTTATTTGGCCATCAGCACGCTGCGTTTGTCTCCCCGGGCGGATAAAGTCATTCACATATTATTTATGGCTGCGCTTACTTTTTGCGTGTTGCGTTTGGTGAGCGCGGTGTTCCGCCGCCTGCTAATGACAGTGACCAAGCGCCGGGCCGAACGGGGAGAAGGAGAACAATCCGTCTCGGGATTAATGATTGTCCTGAACGTGGTGATCTGGATCGTGGGAATCATTTTCCTGATAGATAACCTGGGTTACAATGTCACCACACTGATTGCCGGGCTGGGGATAGGAGGGATTGCCGTGGCACTTGCAGCACAAACCATTTTGGGAGATCTTTTCAGTTATTTCGCTATTTTCTTTGACAAGCCTTTTGAGATCGGTGATTCGATCACGATCGGAGATCAGTCAGGTACGGTAGAAAAGATCGGTATCAAGACTACCCGGATCCGCACATTGAGCGGGGATCAGCTGGTTTGTTCCAACAGTGATCTGACGAATTCGCGGGTTAATAACTTCAAGCGGCTGGAAAACCGGCGGATCGTTTTTCTACTGCGCGTAGTGTACAATACACCAATCGAAGTGCTCGAAGAAATTCCCGGGATGGTGAAAACCATTATTGACAAACAGCCGCATGTGGAATACAGCCGCGGACATTTGGCCCAGCTTGACGACTGGAGCATCAATTTTGAATTTGTTTACAATGTGCTGAGCCCCGATTACGGGATTTACATGGATGTTCAGCACGCCATTTATATGGAAATTATTAAGGTTTTCAAGGAGCGGTCCATCTGCTTTGCATTTCCCACCCAGCCTTTTCTTATTGGGGATGCGGAGAGCGAAACAGAGTGAGAATTATGCAAATGACAGAAGTGATTTTGTAAGTTCTTTTTTGTCATTCGTTCCTATTTTTCGACAGGTACAACAATTAAATGAACGATCATGAATCAGATTATTCCAAAGGGAAGATTACTTATTATTGGCGGAGCTGAAGACAAAGGAGAAGGAAAATTAGAAATGTCTTCTCATAACCCGAAGTTCGTAGAAATGGAGATCCTTAAAAAGCTGGTTTCAGGCAAGTCCTCTAATCCGAGGATTGAAGTAATCACAACAGCATCAAACGAACCCGAAAAACAGAAAAAAAAGTACGAGGAAGTATTTAAAAAGGTGGGTTACAAAAATGTGGGTTTTATGAATATCCAAACAAAAAGTGAAGCTCGTGAGGAAGCCTTTATAGCCCGCATAAAAAAAGCAAAAACGGTCCTGTTTGCAGGAGGTGATCAATTTAAAATAGCCACCATTATAGGAGGAACAGCTATTGCAAACGCGATCCGGGAAAAATACTTTTCAGATAAAGATTTCACTGTTGCCGGTACCAGTGCCGGGGCGGCTGTTGCTCCGGAAGTAATGATCCAGTCGGGTGGGAATCACGAAGCGCTTCTTGAATCTGACCTGAAAACGGGCGGGGGACTTGGGCTGGTGGAAGGCTGTATTGTAGATACGCATTTTTTAAAACGGGGGCGTTTCGGCAGACTTGCACAGGCCATTATCCGGAATCCCGGTCAAATGGGTATCGGATTGGGAGAAGATACGGCCATCATCATTCAAAAGGGATACGAAGCAAAATGTTTAGGCTCCGGCATGGTAATCATTATTGACGGAAGAGACATTGAGAACACGAATATCGATGAACTTAAAAAGGATGAAGCCATTTATGTTGATAATCTGCGGGTGCATTTGCTCGTAAAAAAATGCAAGTTCAATATCCGGACTTATGAACTGATGTACCCCAAAAAAAGAAAGGATAAGTAAACTAAAAGAACTGAAAAGCTTCACAGAAATGTGGAGTTTTTTTGTGAGAGGAAGGCAGCCACTCCTTCCACTAACCGCGAAAAATAAACAGGGATTAACGCTTAATAGAATTGCGGGGGAACGTTTTCCGGCTGAACCTATATTTGAAGAAAACAAAAACAATGAACCGGTTACTGAAAACTGCCTCCATCTTCGTGTCTGTATTTTTAATCTCATGCATCAATAATAAAACCCGCAACAGCGATTCTTTCTTACTGAATACAGATTCGGTCAAGACTCCTGAGATCAAACGCTGGACTCCGATTCTTGATAAGGAAGATCTTAAAATAGAAGCGAATTCAAGTATTAAGGACACGATGATCCAAAGTGTGAAAGTGAAGTTTGAACCTTACATTTGGTTTGAAGATTTTCCGGCGAAAACTTTTGATACAATCAGTAAAGCTCCTCTTGATTTCAGTACCAATCACGATGCGAAATATTACATTACAGCAATTAAAAATGGGTATAAGGAAGAAAATTCACTATTTGGCGGTCATTATGAACTGATCATGTGGGGGTGCGGTTCCCCCTGTGCGCACGGGGTGATCGTAGATCGAAGAACTGGTCGGATGGTCCACTTGCCGATGTCGCAAACCGGTTATGAATTTCGTGATCATTCACTCATGCTGATCGTTAATCCTACGGACGAAAAAGGATTTTACGATTTGATGGATGAATATGTGGATACTCCCGGAATATACGTGTTTGATGAGGTGAAAAAAGAGTTTAAAATGCTTGAAACGAAAGGAAAGTAACCACTAAATAAAAAAAAGGACTGTCTACAAGGTAAACAGTCCTTCATGAGTATTTAAGAACAGGTCTGTTCCTGTATCTTAAGCAGCATTATTCGCTGCATCGCGTAATTGCTTGATCTTATCGTGACCGGATTTGATTTTTGAGTACTGATCTCTTACAAGCGTTAAGTATTCTGATCCTTTCAAAGCATCTCCGTCCATTTCTGTCTGATATGTTTTCACTGCTGCATCTTCACCGAATTCACAGGAGTTGAGGATCGCTTTGCGGTCTTTACTTGTAAGTGCAGCCTTGATATCCATCCACACACGGAAAAGTTTTCCGGAAGCAGTGGTTCCTTCAATAGGAGTTCCTCCCAATTTGGTCACTTCCTGTACCAATTCACGACGGCATTCCTGGCTAGCTGTCATCATTTCTGAAAAAACACTTTTCAGATCTCCCTCATCTGTTTCCTGTGACGCTGTTAAATATCCCTGGATACGGTCATTATTGATCTGGATCAGGTTGTTTAAGCTGTCTACGATTTCTTGATTGTTTGTTGCCATGATGTTGTTTTTTATATGTTAGTTATATTTTTATTCAAGACTAAAAGAGCCAGGCGTCAGCAGTGCCGTTAATCCTGAATCTTTTAGTCTTGTCTTGACTTTATGCTATTTCAAGTCTATTTTTTGGCTGCTTTAGCTTTTTCTTTGCAAGCTTCTGAGTGCTCCAAATGTGTGCGTAGTCCCGGAAGCATGGAAGAAGCCCAGTTGCGGATATCTCCGTCTTCTGCATTGGAAGATGCATTTTCAAATTTACGGATCGCACTTTTGTGCCCTTTTACCATCGTACCGGCATATTCCTTATCGAAATCCAGTCCTGTTTCCTCGTTCAGGTCGTCATAAGCATCCTGACCGTCTTCCGTTAAAACCTGCGGAATGGTAATGGATTTACTCGCAGCGAGTGCTTTCAACTCGTTCCAGGCAGCAGTGTGCTCTTTCACCATCATTTTACCCAGGGCTTTAGTGTCTTCCAGCGTCCCTTTTTGCTGTGCCAATTCACCCAGTTTGATTTCTTCCAGGTTGATTGCTGCTGCTTCTACTAAGAAATTAGCATCCTTTTCAGACTTTCTGTCATCGAAACGCTCATCGTTTTGGTCTTCCGCTATTTCTTTCGGATCATCCGGGTTCCCTCCACAAGCGTGCAGAACAAATAAACTCAAACCTAGTCCTCCTAAAAAAGCCAAACTTCTGTTGGCAGTTCTTTTTACATTTTTCATGATCTTTTTTTTTTGGTTATAGATATATTATACACCCACATACCATACAAGGCCCTATCTGTGAGAGTACTAAAATTCAGGAGGATTGGTAAAAATCCTGTTACACTTAATTTTTGAAAATTTGTACTATTCCCACTTTTGAAATTCCAAATCCCGCATTCAATGTTCCTAATTACCTGAATTTACAGTGGATTACAGGTGTTTTTATTTTCAGCGAAAAAAAAGAGTGCTAGAAGCGATTTTAGCGTTTTTTAATAAAATCCGGACCGTTTTCAGCTGTATCTCACTACATGGAACAATTCTTAAAAAAATACAATTATAGGAATTATGTAAATCGACCGAAGAAATGTGTAAGTAACCACTTTCGTTCCCTTCCTACTTTTACCTGAGAAGCTTATTGGGATTGATGTTCAGATGTTTATCAATCCTTTTGGCCTCTAAAAATGACACACACTATTTAATTAATAAATCATGGAAATTAAAAGCATACAAGTGATGAGGGGACCAAATTACTGGTCAAATTACAGGCAGAAGCTGATCGTAATGAAGTTGGATTTGGAGAAGTATGAAGAGCTTCCAACCAACAAAATCCCGAAATTCGAAGAGCGCATCATGCGCGCAATCCCTTCTTTATATGAGCACAGATGTTCGGAAGGAAAAGCAGGAGGTTTCTGCGAAAGAATGAAAGACGGAACCTGGTTGGGTCATGTCATCGAACACGTCGCATTGGAATTCCAGGTACTGGCAGGAATGGATTGCGGTTACGGAAGAACGCGGTCGGCAGGAGAATACGGTGTGTATAAAGTGGTGTTTTCTTATTTATCGGAAAAAGCTGGAATTTATGCCGGAAAAGCTGCAGTGGAGTTCGTGAGAGCAATTGCAGAACAAGGATCTTATGATGTGAAAAATGCAATTGAAACACTGAAAGAGATTTGGGCGAGTGAAATGCCCGGTCCAAGTACCCAATCGATTCTGGATGAAGCAGCGCGGAGAAATATTCCGATAACACGAATGGACAATCATTCCTTGTATAAGCTTGGTTACGGAGTAAACCAGCAGGTCTTTCGAGCTACGGTAATGGGAACAACCAATAACCTGGCAGTAGAGTCCGTTTCCTGTAAATGGTTCACCAAAGAAATCCTGGGAAAAGCTGGAGTTTCCGTTCCGAAAGGAATGACTGTTTATGATAAGAAGGAACTGGAAGCTGCAATGGAAGAACTGCCATTCCCATGGGTTATTAAACCGATAGACGGGAATCATGGTCGTGGAATTACAGCTAACATACGGAACAAGGAAGCGGCATTGAAGGCCGCAAACCAGGCCTGGAAAATCTCCGATAAGATTATTATTGAAGAATATGTGGAAGGCGCGGATTACCGTTTCCTGGTAATCAATTACAAATTGATCGCAGTTGCGAAACGCACTCCTGCTTGTGTGAGAGGAGACGGGAAACTGACTATTCGTGAACTGATATCCAAAGAGAACGAAAATCCGAATCGTGGAAGCGGTCATGAGAAAGTACTAACAAGGATCAAGATCGATTATCATACCAAAGCACTTTTGAAAGAAACAGGATTGAGCCTGGATGAGGTATTGCCGTTTGGAAAAGAAGTGATGCTCAAAAAAACAGCGAATCTTTCAACAGGAGGTACTTCCGCGGATGTGACGGACAGCGTTCATCCATTCAACCTATTTCTTGCTGAACGCATTGCACGGTTGTTCCAACTGGATGTTTGTGGAATCGATATCATGGCCAAAGACGTCGCTCAGCCCATCCAAAAAGGAAACGGAGCGGTAATCGAAGTCAATGCCGGTCCTGGTTTCAGAATGCACACACACCCTTCCGTTGGAACGGCTCGCGATGTAGCAAAACCGGTGATTGATATGCTTTTTCCGGACAATTCCAGCGGCAGGATCCCGGTTGTGGCCGTTACCGGTACGAATGGAAAAACAACCACTACGCGCCTCATAGCCCACATGGCACAGAAAGCAGGGAAAAATGTCGGGTACACCACCACTGAAGGAGTTTATATCAACGGCCATACGATTGTGGAAGGCGATTGCAGCGGGCCGCAAAGTGCACGAACGATCCTGGGTGACCCAATGGTAGATTTCGCCGTCCTTGAATGCGCACGCGGAGGAATCCTTCGATCCGGGCTTGCTTTTGAGACTTGTGACGTCAGCATCGTAACCAATGTAACGGAAGATCATTTGGGACTTGGGGATATTCACACCCTCGAAGAGTATGCCCAGGTAAAAGAAGTAGTGCCCAGAAGTACTGCAGACGATGGGTATGCTATTCTGAACGCGGACGATGACCTGGTCTATAACATGCGGAAAGCAACTTCCTCCATGGTGGTGCTTTTTAGTCTGGATGAAACCAGTAAGCGGATAGCTGATCATTGTGCGAAGGGTGGAATGTCCGTTTATGTAAAAGATGGCTATTTCGTAGTACAGACAGGTGAAACAGTGATTCGAATACTCTCTGTGAACCGTACCCCGATTACTTTGGGCGGAAAAGCAGAGTTCATGGTAGCAAACGTGATGCCCGCTATTGCTGCGGGAATCGTTTCCGGGTTTACAATTGAAGCAATCCGGACAGCTTTGACCTCTTTCATTCCTTCACCGGAAATGACACCGGGAAGAATGAACCTGTTTGAATTTGCTCATTGCCAGCTAATGCTCGATTATGCGCACAATGCTTCGGGTTTTGATGCCATTCAAAAATACATGTCAAAAGTGGAAGCTTCTTCCAAGATCTGTATCATCGGGGCAACCGGTGACCGCAGGGACGAAGACATCCGTAACCTGGGGAAATACGCAGCTGGCATATTTGACGAGATCATTATCCGTCACGACAAAGACGGCCGGGGACGGTCAAATGAAGAAATGACAAAACTTATCAGGGAAGGGATACACTCGGTTAATAAAAATCCGCGTGTAGAAGTCATCTCGGACGAAGCATCAGCAATCGAATATGCAGTGAGCAATGCACCACAGGAAGCCTTCATTTTTGTGTGTGCAGATCATGTGAAGCACTCCATTGAACTGGTGCGAAAACTCCAGGATAAATTGCTTTACTCCATGTCTAAAGTGTCTTAAAACTTAAAAAATGTCGCACTCACTACCCAAAGGAAGACTTTTACTCATCGGTGGCGCCGAAGATAAAGGTGAGAACCAGGTCCCGATAGCCATGCACAACAAACAGTTTGTGCACCTGGAAATATTAAAACAACTGGTTTCGGAGAAATCCCTGGATGACCGGATAGAAGTCATTACGACAGCTACCGGTTTTCCACTGGAAATTCGGGCGAGTTATGAGAAGGCTTTCGGGAAGGTAGGGTATACGAATGTAGGATTCCTGGACATACGAAGTATTGCAGATACCAAGAACGAAGAATACCTGGAACGGGTAAACAGGGCAAATACGGTCATGTTCTCGGGTGGAGACCAATTCAAGATTGCAACCATCATCGGAGGTTCACCTATTGCAGAAGCAATTCTGAGACGCTACAAAACCGATTCCAGGTTCACAGTAGCCGGAACAAGTGCAGGAGCGATGGTTATGTCAAAACTGATGATCCAAAGCGGTGGTACGAACGAAGCGCTCATTAATTATGACCTGAGGATCAGTTCAGGCCTGGGACTCATCGATGATTGCATTATTGATACGCACTTTATCCGCAGAGGCCGGTTCGGAAGATTGGTACATGCTGTCATTTCGAATTCCAACCAGCTGGGTATAGGACTGGGAGAAGATACGGCTTTATTGATCCGGAAAGGTCGAAAAGCGCAATGTCTTGGCTCGGGAATGGTCGTGATCATTGACGCAAGGCATGTCGAACAAACCAATGTTTACAATGTAGAGAAAGGCGAACCGATCTACGTTGATAATCTGAAGGTGCATTTGCTGGTAAGAAATTGCGAATTCAATATCCATACCTGCGAATTGAGTTATTCACATTTAAAACCATCAGAAAATGAATAGAATTGCGATAGCCATCCACGGTGGCGCCGGACAAAACAGCGAATTTATTGAAGCAAATTACGACGGCTACCTGGAAAGCCTGAGAACAGCTATAGAACGCGGGTACGAATTATTGGTGAACGGTGCTTCTGCACTGGATGTAGTAGAAGCAACAGTCCGAATCCTGGAAGACGACCCCTTGTTTAATGCAGGCAGAGGTTCCGCATTGAATGCCGATGGAAAGGTGGAAATGGATGCTGCCATTATGAATGGAAATACGCTTGCAGCAGGTGCTGTTTCGATGGTTACAAAAGTCAAAAATCCGATCTCACTGGCAAGAAAGGTGATGAGCAATACCAAACATGTTCACCTGGCCGGTTACGGAGCATTGAAACTGGCTGAACTGAACGGATTGGAATTGATGCCCGACGATTATTTTGTAGTGGAAAGACAACTCAATGACTTGAAAGAAGAAAAAAGCTTTGGTCATGGAACAGTTGGCTGTGTGGCTTTGGATGCACGAGGAAACATGGCTGCTGCAACTTCCACAGGCGGATTGTCCAATAGTTTACCAGGCAGAGTAGGCGACAGCTGCGTGATCGGAGCTGGCTGCTATGCAGACTCGCACGGCGCCTCTTCCTGCACCGGCGACGGTGAATTGATCATCATCAATGTGATCGCCCATCGGGTTTCAGCCTTAATGGAACTGAAAGGAATGCCTGTCCAGGACGCGTGTGATCACGTCATCAGGAATATCAATAACCCGATTAACGGAGATGTAGGTATGATCAGCGTGGATGCACTCGGGAATATAGCATTTTCATTCAATTGTGACCGCATGCATCGTGCATCGATAGATTATACAGGACAATTAATAGTGGATATTTATCAACCCGACAGTATGCTGAGACCGGATAAACCGGGAAGAGTTGAAAAGGATGAAGAAGAGGAGAATTGATCATGGTAAAATAAAAGGATTTAGCTTTTTAAGCTTTTCGATTTTCTTCCATTTATTAGAATAAGGAGGATTAAAGATTTTCTCCATTCTCCATTATAAATTTTCAATTAGTAAGATATGAAAGCAATTTGGAAAGGGGCAATTAGTTTTGGCTTGGTCAATATCCCCGTAAAGTTATACAGTGCCACGCAACAGAGTTCTCTTGATCTTGATATGATGGATCCGCGGGATATGAGCCATATTAAATTCAAGCGCGTAAATGAGAATACCGGGAAGGAAGTGGCTTGGGAACACATTGCAAAAGCGTATAAGCTGAAAGAAAATTATATTTTGCTTGATAAGGAAGATTTTGAAGCAGCCTCACCCGAGAAAAGCAAGATCATCCAGGTAGATCATTTCGTAGATGAAAAGGACATTGACACGATCTTCTTTGAGAATTCTTATTATGTGGAACCGGAAAAATCCGGAATCAAGGCTTATGCTTTGATGCGCGAAGCACTGGCGAAATCTAAAAAAGTAGGGATTGCACAATTCGTATTGCGCACGGCAGAAACATTAACCGTATTGAAACCACGTGGAAATGTACTGGTATTGAGTAAAATCCGCTTCGCACAGGAAATCCGGGATACGGACGATCTAAAACTGCCGGCAGCTTCAGAAGTAAAACCTGCAGAACTGAAAATGGCACTGGCATTGATCAAACAATACACCACGCCTTTCAGTATCGAAAAATTCAAGGACGAATATGCCGCTTCTTTGCTGAAGATCATCAAAGCGAAGGCCAAAGGCAAGAAATCAAAAGTGCCGACACTGAAAATCGTTCACAGCAAGTCGAAAGATTTGATGGAACAACTCAAAGCAAGTTTGAATAAAAGTAAATCATCCAAAGCATCTTGATCATGGCACTGGAACGCTACAAAGAAAAACGGGACTTCGATAAGACCCCCGAACCTTCAAGCGGAAAAGAGAAAACTTCCGCAAAATTGACTTTTGTGGTCCAGCGCCATGATGCTTCCCATTTACATTATGATTTCCGCCTGGAGATGGAGGGTGTGCTGAAAAGCTGGGCAGTTCCGAAAGGTCCTTCCATGAAAGCGGGAGAGCGCAGGTTGGCAGTTCACGTGGAAGACCACCCGCTTGCTTACGGCAAATTCTACGGAGAAATCCCGGAAGGGAATTACGGGGCAGGAATTGTTGAGATCTGGGATAACGGGACCTACGTTCCTTTGGAACCGGATAAAAACAAATCCATTGAAAAATTGCTTTTGCATCAATACCACAAAGGCGATCTGAAATTCGTCCTGAAAGGAAAATACCTGAAAGGCGCATTTGCACTGGTTCGCATGAACGACGGAACGGACAAGAACTGGCTGCTGATCAAAAAATCAGACGAGCATGCCGTGAAAAGCTACGACATCGCTTCGATCGATCCGGTGAAACCCTTTCACAAAAAGAAATCTCCGAAGTCGAAAGCCAAACCGGCGGCAGCGAAAAAGGAATCGAAAGTTTCTCCCGACCAGGAAACAGAAGCTGAACCCTCCTTACCCAAAACGGACATTGAAAAAGCCTGGAAAAAGCTGAAAAAGCCCATGCTGGCAACCCTGGCTTCTGCTCACAGCAATCATCCGGACTGGATGTACGAACCGAAATACGACGGATACCGTGCTGTAACAAAGATCCATAAAGGAAAAGCAGAAATCCTTTCCAGGAATGGGAATCCGTTCAATAAACAATACGCCCCATTGATACCTGAACTTGAAAAGTTTGAGGACGACCTGGTCCTGGACGGTGAAATCGTCATCGAAGATAAAAAAGGGATCAGTAACTTTCAGTTATTACAGAACTATACAACAACGAAGAAAGGAACTTTGAGGTATTACGTTTTCGATATTTTGTACCTCAATGGTTATCCGGTAACACAACTGCCTTTTATCCAGCGCAGGGAATTACTGGAAGCTGTTTTTTCAAAAGTGAAACTGGAGAACATTCAACCTTCGCCCGTCGTTCCGGAAAAAGGGACACAGTTAATGAAGCGTCTCACCAAACTGGGGTACGAAGGTGTCATTGCAAAAGAAAGTTCAAGCGCTTATTTTCCCGGAGCGCGTTCGGATTCCTGGCTAAAGATTAAAACCCGTCAGTCACTGGAAGCAGTTATATGTGGGTACACGGCTCCGCAGAACAGCCGCAAATTTTTCGGGTCGTTGATTCTTGGGATTTACGATAAAGGGAAACTGGTCTATATCGGTAATTGCGGAACAGGCTTCACGGAAATAACCCTGGAAGAGTTGCACGCGCAGTTTGAAAAGCTCAAAACAGCAAAAAGCCCTTTTGATGTGTCGCCCAAAATGACGGGTCAAAAAGGAAAACCCACGTGGATCAAACCTGTTTTGGTCTGCAATGTGGAATTTGCAAACTGGACAGCAGATAAGCACCTGCGTGTCCCGGTATTTATGGGATTGCGGACAGATAAAAAAGCATCGGAAGCTATGAAGGATAACGATACGAAAGCGACAGGGTTCGAGAATTCTCGAACTCTGTCGAAAAAGGATGCCTCTCAGATATACGAAGAGAACGACACGGAACTACGCATCAACGGCAAAGTACTGAAAGTAACCAACCGGAATAAGGTATATTTCCCGAATACGGGAACTTCGAAAGGGGAGATCATGGATTATTACCGCCGGATCAGCAAATTTATTCTTCCTTATCTTAAGAATAGGCCTGAATCACTGAACCGTCACCCAAATGGCATTGCAAACCCCGGATTCTATCAAAAAGACATGGATACCAGCCAAATCCCGGAATGGATCCACACAGAAAAGCACTATTCGAAATCCAATTCGGAATACCTCGATTATTTGATCTGTGATAACGAAGCTACTTTGGTTTATATGGCGAATTTAGGGTGTATTGAGATCAATCCCTGGCACAGTACTTTCAACAAACCGGATTATCCCGATTACATGATCATGGACCTGGATCCCGGGGACATTGGTTTCAAAGAAGTTGTAAAGACGGCCTTAAAGATCCGGGAAGTTTGCACTGAAATTGGAATTGAGACCTTTTGCAAGACAAGCGGAGCAACAGGTTTGCATGTTTACATTCCTTTGAAAAAGCGCTACACTTACGACGAGATCAAGCTCTTTGGTGAATTGCTCGCAACAGCCGTTCAGCAGCTCTTACCAGATACCACCAGTACAGAACGAACGGTTTCCAAGCGCCGTGACAAGGTCTACATTGATTTTTTGCAGAACCGGAAAGGTCAAACCATTGCAGCCGCATACAGTGTAAGGCCGAAGCCGGGAGCAACCGTTTCTACTCCCCTCGAATGGTCGGAAGTAAACGAAGATCTCGATCCGAAAGATTTTACCATTTACACCATTTTTAACCGCTTAAACCAAAAGGGTGATCTCTGGAAAGGTGTTCTTGGAAAAGGAGCGGATATTGGAAAGGCACTATCGAAGTTGGAAAAGCTGATTGAAAATTAGAACATACGTGCTATGAGTAAACTCAAACGAACATTGGGATTGACAGAAGCAGTTTTCTTCGGAACGGGATCTATCCTTGGAGCCGGGATTTATGCTATTGTGGGTAAAGTTGCCGGTTTTAGCGGAAATATGATTTGGCTGTCCTTTGCAATTGCTTCCCTTGCAGCATTGATGAGTGCATTTTCCTATGCTGAACTAAGTAGTATGTTTCCCAGTGCGGGTGGAGAATACGTTTATGCAAAAAATGCTTTCAATAAGAAAATGGCCATCACCCTGGGATTAATTATTTCAATCAACGGAATAGTCAGTGGCGCAACCGTATCCATTGGATTTGCAGGATATTTCTCTCAGTTACTGGATGTCAATTTATTTCTTGCCGCATTAGGGATTATCGCATTTGTTTGGCTCGTTAATATCAGCGGGGTCAGGCAGTCGTCTACCGTTAATATCATTTTTACGATCATAGAATTTGCCGGTTTAGTACTGGTCGTTTGGGTAGCCTTTCCTTATTTGGGAAAAGTAAATTACCTCGAAGCACCGCCCGGCGGGTTCAATCATGTTTTACTGGGAGCAGCGCTCAGCTATTTCGCCTACATTGGTTTTGAGGAGATCGTGAAATTAAGCGAAGAAACCAGATCACCGGAAAAGAACATTCCCAAAGCCTTGTTTCTATCCAGCAGCATTGTGATGTTTGTTTACCTGGTGGTGGCTGTTTGTGCTGTTAGCGCCATTCCATGGGAAGAGTTGGGGAAAAGCAAACACCCGCTGGCAGATATTGTAACCGGTGAACTGGGAAAAACAGGAGCGGTTGTTATTTCAGTGATCGCCTTGTTTTCAACCACCAATACCATCTTGTCAAACATGATGGGAAGTTCCAGGGTATTACTGCATCTGGGAAAAGAAAACAAAAAGCTGAATTGGCTTTCAGTCGTTTCCAGTAAACGAAAAACACCCGTTTTTGCATTAATTCTCGTCGCAGGTCTGATGATTGCATTCGCCGCTATCGGAAAGCTGGAAGTGGTGGCACTGATCGCTAACTTCTTCATTTTTATTACTTTTCTCTTTGTGAATGTTTCCGTAATTGTATTGCGAAAAAAGCAGCCGGATACTGAAAGGCCCTATAAAGTTCCGCTCAATATCCGCAATATACCTTTGCTTTGTGTGCTGGGAGTTTTACTGACCTTGTTACTGCTTGGTTATTCTGTTTACGGATTAACGATTTCGGCTTTTTAGGAATAGCCGGATCGGATGGAAATGATAGAATATGGAATCATGGACTTTGTTACCAATCCTACACCTATCATCTCCTACACCTCTCATCCCAACTGGCTAAATAGACAGATGTCTATGCGTATTTTTAAGTGGTAGTTGAAGTCATACCGACAGGTATTGGAACTCAATCACTAATACCGCGTTACCCCCAAATGCTTTCCTTCAATGATCCGTTCCACCTGATCGATCTCTTCTTCCGGTCCATCGTAAAACAGCAAGAATCTGCCTTCTTTCAAATGCTGTTCGTATTCGATGTGATCTTCTTTGACTCCCAGGTCTACCAGGATGGTTGCAAATCCACCTGTCAGTACTCCGACCTGGAAACCTGCCAACGCACCAATAACCGCCCCGGCTCCGAATAAAATACCCAGTCCCGGAATGGCGAAAAGTCCGACTCCGGTGAGCACTCCCAATGTGGTGCCAAGGATCGTTCCTGCCGCAACCGGCGCGGCAACTAATGCCGTATTGGATTTGACGTGAATGTGGTCGTTTACAACCTCTGCCTGACCAACCAACGAGATTTTAGACATATTGACACCACTTTCCTGCAATTCATGAAGTGCTTTTACTGCTTCATCATGCGAATTGAATATCGAAATGCTCTTTTTCATAATCGTGTAATTAATGCGTTAACACCTTAAAATTTACGGCAATTTCAAAAGCAGTAAGGCTAAACTTTGTTAAGATGAAGGAGTATTACAACAGAATCTACTAAATGACGTATTCGTCTGAAGAAAAGAGATGGCACAATATGAAAAAACATTTATTTAAAGTAGTTTCAGGTAGTTAGAAGCGACCTGTTTTGTTAGTAAAATATCAAAAAAATCATTTTATTATAATTATTTCACATTTCCAAAATATATGTAAATGTAGATAGTTAATAATGTAAACCATTCTTTTAGCACAATACTAAATTTGATCAAGAAGACATGAAAATTAGATTTTGAAAGTAGGTGAAACCCTATGTGGTAAATCGAGTGGTTAGGTAAAAGGGGTGAAAGCCCCTTTTAAATTTAACCGGTAGTTAAGTTAGTAGAAATGGGTCTGTTTTTTTCCTTTTCCATAATTTTTAAGTGAAATCAAGTCCGGTAATGATCGGAATGAAAAGATTGAAGTTCAACATTAAAAGATTAATTATGAGAGTAGTAGTAAGCACATTGTCCATTTTGGTAGGCATGGGATGGTCTATCGGATACTTTAAGTTTGAAGAAGGGGGATCTTTTCATTTAACGCTCGTAGTTGCAGTTTTTACACTAATCATGCAATGGCTTCCAAGTAGTAAACCTTAGTAAACGACGGTAAGTTTTGAATCAAAATGAGTTATTCCTTGTAGTCAAGTTTGTGTATAACCTGTTTGTGTATCAATCGAAAATAGTTTGTTAATAAGGGTGATTTTTGCTACCTTAACAAAACTTATATACAACTATACATAACTTGCTTTGAGAATTTACGTGAAGTACATGGTAGGAGGTCGCTGCCGTGACAGAATAGGAGAGGAGTTGGTGAAATTAGGGATTCTGCCGGATGTTAATCAGGGTGTCCTTGAATTCCAGGATGAATTGAATGAAGCACAGCTGCTTCAGTTGAAAGAAGGTCTCATAGAGTTGGGATATGAGGTGTTAGATCCCGGGAATAGTAAGTTTTTGGACAGGATTTCTCATTTAATCAAAGACTTGATTGACAGGAATCCCGAAATGCCGGTTACGGATTACCCAATATATCTTAAGAGTTTGGGTTTAACGGACCCTGAAACCATGCAGATTTTTTCCCAGGTTCATGGAGTTGATTTACTTCAGTACATCACATTACAGCAGATTGAACGGATCAAAGAAATGCTGTTATATGAAAATTTGGAACTAAAAGAGATTGTTAAACTATTCAACTTTAAAAATGGGGATCAGCTTACCAAGATCTTTGAAGAGAATACAGGGTTAAGGCCGTCGTATTATATAGAAATAAGGAATAAACGTAAAGAAGTCCGTAAGGAAAACGGATTCGGAGAAAATGAATGTGAAAAAGGAGTGAAGGTGTAACTAACAAACAAGGGGACGGTGCACAACCCCGTATGACAATTATGAACATTGAAAATTGGGTAAAGACAATTCAGTGAAGTGAATTAGGTGAGTCATTGCACAAGAAGTAAGAAACAAAAAAAAGGCTGAGCTTATTTTTTGTTAGCCATTAAGAATGACAAAACTCGTTTTAATTTGAGATTATATATAAAATACATGGTCAGTTCGCGCTGTAAAATGCTCGTACAGGCTGAAATAGAAAAACTCGGGGTCCAGTGCGTTAATGTAGACCTTGGAATAGTAGAAACAAATAAAGAACTTTCAAGTGAACAATTGGAAGTATTGAGAACAAATTTATCCAAATCAGGGCTGGAGCTCCTGGAAGACAAAAAAAGAACACTCGTTGTTCAAATGAAAGATACCATTATCGAGTTGATTTGCGATTCGGATGAAATTCCAAACATCAATTACTCCGAGTACCTGAGCGAAAAAATCGGACATGATTATACGTATCTCTCAGGGATCTTTTCCGAAGCGAAAGGGATCACAGTGCAGCAATTCATTATTCAAAAAAAGACCGAAAGGGTCAAAGATCTTTTATCGAATAGTGATATGAATTTGTCAGATATTGCCTTTAAGCTGAATTACAGCAGTGTGGCACATCTTTCAAACCAATTTAAAAAGAATACGGGACTCAGTCCATCGGCTTACAGAGAAATGATGGAACAAAGAGTTTAAGTTCCGATTTTATGGATAAACTTTTAAGCCGGTACGAACCATTCGTTCCGGCTTTTATTTTTTTAGTTGCTTAATGAAACCAGCTTTCGTGATTAGTATGAATTATGCAAATCACCTGCATGATTATGTAATGATTTTACGCTTCTGACGCCCTATTTTCGGGAATAGAAATTAAATACTAATTACAATAATTATGGCGACAAAAAAGAATCAAAACGGATCATCAAGAGAATCCGGATTAAGAGATTTATTCATTGATGAATTAAAAGACATTTATTGGGCGGAGAAAGCGCTGATAAAGGCACTTCCTAAAATGGCAAAGAAATCTACCAGCAGTGAGCTTGTTGCCGCATTGGAAGATCATTTGGCTGTTACGGAAACACATGTGGAGCGTCTGGAGCAGGTTTTTGAAGTACTTGGTGAAAAAGCGGCAGCAAAAAAATGTGAGGCCATGGACGGACTGATCACAGAAGCTGAGGATTTGATGAAAGAAATCGAAGACGGGGTTGTACGCGATGCGGCTATTATTTCAGCAGCTCAGAAAGTAGAGCATTACGAAATAGCAAGTTACGGAACCCTGGTTTCTTTTGCAAATACTTTAGGAGAAGGGGATGCTGCAGCATTGTTAGAGGAAACGTTGAACGAAGAGAAGGAAGCGGATCAGACCCTGACAGAAATTGCTGAGTCTTCTATTAATATAGAGGCAGCAGACGAAGAATAAGATCGCGGGTATGCCGGGAAATGGTGAATCCTTTCTCCGGCATACTATTTAAAAACCGGATTACTCTCAAGAGAGTTCCACTATTCACAAAAGGATGATAATGAGGGTGATTATTTGCGTTTTAGCGTTTCTGGTAATTGGGGGATGGGCCGTCGTTTATTTTAAGTACAACGGGAGCAGTTATTTCCATTTGACACTTGTCCTGGCACTTTACGCATTAGCCACTCAGTTATTTCCCAATCGTAAATTTTGAAATGGTGAATAAAACAGTAAAAGTTATGAAAGAAATAAAAGAAAAGTTGAAAAAAGGCTCCGATTCCGGGGTTGGTATTTCAGGGCTAACGACTGCGTTTATAACAGGTGCCGCAGCCGGATTAGCAGCAGGTGTGCTGATCACTTCCTATAAAAAAGGAAATTTGAAGTAGAAGATCAAAAACCTGATCAGTGATTTTACCGGACGTGACGAAGATGATTCGGATGAGAACAGGGATTTGAATGAAGGATCAGGAGAAAACCAAGGTTACTATTCGGAGACCAATGCCAGTTCAGCCTCCGAATACGGAAATGCAGACAGTTCAAATTCCGGATTAAATAGCAGTGATATAGGTTTCCGGTCGAAAGACGGAGAAGCAGTTTCAGGAAGCGAAGATGATTCAACGACTTAAGACAGCTGACAACTGTCTTTAGTTGTTTTATTGGTTTTTTAACAAACGGGCAGTCTACGTGCTGGCGGGGCTTCCGTAACTTTGTGTATGCCCAAACTCTATTTTGATTCCCGGCGATATGCCGATCTTCCGTTGCATTACGGCAAAGTGCCGCCCTGGCTCGCTGACCGTATGCGTCTGCTTGGTGGAGCAATTGTGGAATCAATTGTACAGGAATATGGCAAGTCTGCGGTTTTGAGCCGTCTGAGCGATCCTTTTTGGTTTCAGGCATTTGGCTGCGTTTTAGGTATGGACTGGCACTCTTCCGGCATCACCACTTCCGTAATGGGGGCATTAAAAGGTGCGGTCAATTACCGATCCGATGAATTGGGAATTTACATCGCCGGAGGAAAGGGAAAACACTCCAGGAATACACCGGAAGAACTGCTGCGGTTCTCTGATCGGACAGGACTTAATGGAAATGAATTGGTACGTGCCAGCAGGCTCACCGCGAAAGTAGACAATAATGCAATCCAGGATGGTTTCCAGATTTACATGCACAGCTTTGTAGTAACAAACGAAGGAGAATGGACGGTGATCCAGCAGGGAATGGATGATTCTACGGGAATGGCCCGCCGCTACCACTGGCATTCTGAAAGTGTGAAATCCTTTATTGAAACACCGCATAGTTTTATCTATGGAAAAAACCAGGGTGAGATCCTCAACCTCACAGATAAAGAAGCGGGTTCGGCTAAATCAGGAATACTGGAACTAATCGCAGAAAAACCAGGGATCGTTATTCCGGAGGTTCAAAGGCTTATTCTTCCGGGACACCATGAATTAAAAGCTACAGATGTGAATTTGAAAAGACTGGGAAGTGTTTTAGCCGTTGCTCATGACAAAGGGCTGCGTGATTTCGAATCCCTGCTCTTGTTGGAAGGAGTCGGTCCACGGACCGTTCAGTCACTGGCTTTGGTTAGTGAGGTCATTCACGGAACTCCTTCCCGATTTTCTGATCCGGGCCGTTTTTCATTTGCTCATGGCGGCAAGGATGGACATCCGTTCCCGGTTCCAACAACGGTTTATGATGAAACCATTCAAATCCTTCAAACGGCAGTGGAAAAAGCAAAAATCGGTTATTCGGAGAAAAGTCAGGCAATTAAGAACCTGCACCTGGTGACTCAGATCGTAGAGCAGCAATTCATTCCGGATGAAGAATTATTCGATAAGGCAATTGCAAAAGAACGCGCAGAATCACACCGTTATGGTGGTCGGACTATTTTTGGAAAAGCTCAGCCGCCCAAAGATGACGGACAGCTGAGTTTGTTTGACTGAAATTTGAGTGCCTTTGTTTAGGACTTAGAACTTTCACGTCCGGGACTATTAATCGGAAGGCCTTTTTTCGGCTCTCGCCGATCTGTCTTTTTAGCACTTTCCTTCATCCCTTCCTCATTGTGCTGTTTGACTTCTTCGTCCTTGTTTTTTTTCGCTTCTCGTGTCATAACTCCTGATTTTGATGAATTAACTAAATCATGTTGGAAGTGTTCCTGTAAGTTACGTCATTGAACCGTGGATTGAAAGAGTTTCGTGTTGTAAAATGTTAAGTGTTTGTCCCACGGAGGAACACAGAAGAACACAGATGTATGGTTCTTGTCATTTGTTAAGAATCATTTAATTTACGAAAGATATTTCCTTTTAAGTAATCTGTATTAAAATTCACTAGTATCCCAAGTCTTAATCCGGATAGTTTCAGATAAGAAATTAATTGTTTACGATGAATAGGATGTAGCGATTCAACGGATTTGATTTCGATAATTATTTGATCTTCGACCAATAAATCCAAGCGATACGCATCTTCCCAAATTGCATCCTTGTAATTTAAAGAAAGTTTTATTTGAGATTTTACGTTTAAGCCACGGGATTGGATTTCGTGTTTCAAAGCAAATTCGTAAGAGGATTTGAGTAGTCCCGGGCCAAGTGCGAAGTAAACTTCATAAATAGCTGCGCGGATTTCATAAGTGATTTCATTTTCTGTCATATTTCAAGTTCAAATGAAGAAATTTAAAATCCTATAAGTTCAGGGATTGGATTTCCTGTTTTATTTTTTTATCTTCTATAAACCATTATCAAACTTTCGTGTTCTTCTTTGCCCGTCTGTGGGAAATAAAAAGTTTTAAAAATGAAAAATCAATACATCGGCTGTTCGGGATATTACTACCCGGCATGGAAGAAAAAGTTCTACCCGGAAGGCCTGAAGCCAAAAGAATGGCTGGGATATTACAGCACTGTTTTCAATACGGTGGAGTTGAACGGAACATTTTACCGGACTCCGAAGTTGCAGGACCTGAAAAAGTATTACGATGCCACTCCGGCTGGTTTTCGGTTCTCCGTGAAGATGAGCAAACAAATCACACATAGTTTGAAACTGAAAGAATCGGGAATATTGATAACTGATTTTCAATCACTGATCCGTGAGGGCTTGCAGGAAAAATGCATTCATTTCTTATTTCAGCTGCCTCCTTCTTTTCACTATTCGGAGGAAAACCTGGATTTGGTGCTTGAAATGATTCCCCATCTTCCGGAAAACGTGGTGGAATTTCGTCATATTTCCTGGTGGAACCCGATAGTGCAGCAAAAAATGGCAAATGCAGGAATTACTTTTTGTAATGTTGATTTCCCCGGAATGGAAACTTTTTTCATGCATACCAGTGAATCGTTTTACCTGAGATTGCATGGAAACCCGGTTTTGTTTAAGTCGTCATATGAACCAGGCAAACTGAAGGGATTTTACCAGGGCATTCCGGAGGGTGTTTTGGAAAGCTGTATTTATTTCAATAACACGTATTACGAAGCCGGTTATGAAAACGCGCTGGAACTGCAGAAAATAGCGGATCACAGTTAGAAATAAATACCGCGAATGCCAGGGTTTTTCTGAATCTTAACAATTCTAAGAATTATGTAAATCACTTTTAGAATTTTGTAAGCAGTTCCTGTTTTTGAGGGCTTAAATTTGATTTCAAGGCTTAAGAGCTTCTAAAGTATCTGCCGAACAAACAAGAATTTAAGTGGTCCATGTGTGGTAGTGTGGGTTAAGTGTAAAAAAGGGGGAGATTGAGGTGAAGGTTAAACTCCCCCTTTTTTATTATTTGTGAAATACCAAATCCTTAAAATTGAGTTAAAAACAAACCAATAGGATTTTTGAATACAGGTTAAATCACATAGAGATTTGAGATGAAAAGAGCAGGTTTTCTTAAACGAAATGCACTATCTATTGCCTTTTTAATCCTGATGGTATTTTCACTGGCAGGTCAAATTTATACGGGATGGCACGAGCACAATGACTTTTTAGTTTCCTATAACCGGTCAGGAACTGATTTGAGTACATACCTCATCAGCGGACATTTTTTACAGTCAACATTTGAAAATTGGGAAAGTGAATTCTTTCAAATGGCTTTATTTGTTATTCTGACGATTTATATGAAACAGGAAGGATCTTCCGAATCCCGACCGATGGAAGATTCATCCAGTGACAAAGAAGGGGAATGCGAGCCTTTAAAAAACTCTCCCTGGCCGGTAAAAAAAGGCGGAATAGCATTGATTTTTTATAAGTATTCCCTTTCAATCGTTTTAACGCTTTTGTTTTTACTTTCCTTTGGGCTACACTGGTATGGCAGTTTCCTGGATTTTAACGAACAGCAATTATTGGATGGAAAACCCATAACTACTTCTATTGAATACCTCGGGCATTCCAAATTCTGGTTTGAGTCTTTTCAAAACTGGCAAAGTGAATTCCTTTCCATTTTTGCTATTATCTTCCTGTCTATTTATCTGCGGCAGGCCGGTTCCTCACAATCCAAAAAAGTAAATGCTCCTCATGATGAGACAGGGGAATGATTTCAATTACTAAGATATATGTAACAAACGCAGGTTACGCTGTAACACTTTTTGCTTTCAAAAAACACATCTTAGTGGAAGAGTATGGAGTAATCATTCGAAAAAAGGAACTATGGACGCGAAATTGAAATTAGCAGAACACATCTTAAAATTCATCATCAATAAATCATTGACCATGAAATCAGACAGAAAGAACCAGGGGGAAGAATCTTCTCATACCATTTCGAAAGTAGTTGGAAGTTTGGCTGCAGGAGCTGCCGTAGGCTTAGCTGCCGGTATTTTACTGGCACCCGATAAAGGGAAGAAGACCAGGGAAAAGCTTTTGGGAGAAGCGAAGGATTTGACAAATAAGCTGAAAAACAAAGCAGATGAGTTTATAGCTGTAAAAACAAGCAAATAAGTTTATGTTAACCCTTTGATTTTCAATATTTTGAACTATTTATTTTCCTTTATCACTTTCAGAATAAGGTGATAGAACTCTGCAGTGGCTTTTTTCTTAATCTCCAGCGGAGTCCCGCGAAACACTTTTCGAAAATCATGTGTTTTCCGCTTGTAGCGAACAGCATAAAAGACACTTCCAACAGGTTTGTCTTTTGTTTCACTTCCGTCTGAAGATGCAAGGCCGGTAATGGCTGCGTAAACATTGGCCTTGACCAGTTTGGACAGATTGCCCGCCATTTCCCCGGTAACCTCGTGCGATTCACAGGTGTGGTGCTGAATGGTTGCCGGCTTCACTTGTAAAAGCTGCATTTTAGCCTTAGGTGTATAACATACAAGAGAAGCAAGCAACACATCCGAAACACCAATGCAGGAAGAAAGTTTCATGGCTGCAAGTCCGCAAGTCATACTTTCAGCTAAAACCAATGTTAAGCCTTCAGTTTGCATATACTTAATGAGCGCATTCGCCTTCTTTTGCATCATTCATTTAATTTGTTTCTTTATCCACCAGGTAAAGTTTCTTTTTTGTATGAACCAAACTGGCTTTTTGTTGTTTTTCAATTGTCATTCTGGCGATCAGATAACTTACTGTCGATTCTGCTCCCTGGTTCAGATTAATGTGCTCCCGCTCCAATCCGTCGTAGCAGCCTCCTGTGCCCGGATTGTAGATAATACGCGACAAATGATTGTTTCCAAGGAACCAGCTGAATGCTATTTTTGATTTTTCCAGGTAAGTATCATTTCCAAAAACTTCGTGAAAATGGTCCAAAGCCAAAATGGTGTAAGCAACATCGATGGGTTGTTCCCCGTATTCTTCCGGTTTTTCTCCTTTATGGAGCCAGCTTTTATTGGAAATCAGTTTAATTCCCGTTTTACTAAATGTCAGTGAAAGCAGGAAGTCAAACGTTTTTTTTGCAATGACTTTGTAGAAATGATCACCTGTTTCTTTCCATGCACAAAGCAAAGCTTCCGGCATTACGCTGTTTGCATAAGTCAGGTAACTTTCAAACCAGGACCAATTCACTTCCGATTCATGGCGATAGATGTTCAGCAATCGGTCAGCCAATAATTTGATATATGACGTAATCACTTCGGACTGTACTTCCAGGTTGCTGTAATACAACCCTTTAATCGTAAAAGCGATTGACCGGGGAGAATGCATCTCTTCTATGGTTTTCAATGCATTGTCCAACAGCGATTTTGCCAGCGTTCCGAATCCTTCGGGAAGAATGCGTTGCTTGGAGATCAGAAAGCCCAATGCCCAGATTGCGCGGCCGTTCGAGTCCGAAAGATTGGTTTCGTGGTTATGATCTGAAAACAGCTGGTCCTGGTCCACATAGTTCAGAAATGTACCGTCTGGCTGCTGACAAAAGGAAATAAATTTGAGGTAAGTTTGAATAGCCACTAGACTTGCCCCGTCAAGTGTTGATTCATAATACATACAGCTGGCAATCATTGCCCGTGCGTTATCATCCAGCGTATACCCGGAATCCAGATCGGGCTGATTGATCTTGGAGAACTGGATCATTCCGAAACGATCCGTCAATTTGCTGAAGTGCGCCAGGTTGATGTCCGGAAGCACATATTGCAATTCTATCTGGTTGGATGTCAATCGCTGGAACAGGCGTGCGTGTGCAATTGAAGAGTTTTCCCAGGCAGTAGGAGCAATGCGTTCTAAGCCGTTCAGTGTGAATCGTTCTCTTAAGGTGTCGTCTTCCAGTAATTTTTCAATAGCGGATGCCAATTGGTCCGGATTATTGAAATCCACAATGATTCCTGTTTCAGCATCCAGAACTTCTTTCGCGTGCGGAATCGGGGTGGAAATGATCGGACAACCGCAGCTCATGGCGTAAGAGAAAGTTCCGCTAACACTTTGGTTCGGATCGCGGGACGTGAAAAGGTAGATGTCCGTTAACTGCAAGTATTCCAGCAATTCTTTCAGGGATAAATACTTGTTGACAAAAATCACGTGATCTTCCAGTTTCAAATTGGCAACTTTTGCTTTCAAAGCATCCCTGTAGGCTTCTCCCTCCGATGCAATAACTCCCGGATGGGTTTTTCCCATGATCAGAAAAACTACGTCCGGATGGTGACTGACAATTTGGGGAAGTGCTTCCAAAGTGGTCTCAATTCCTTTTCCGGAACTCAATAAACCAAAAGTGGACAGGATCTTTTTTCCTTTCAGACCGAACTTTTGTTTCAGCTGGTCTTTGTCGTGATGAGGAACAAGGTGCGTTCCGTGTGCAATAACCGTGATCTTTTTCGGATGGATCGCATACTGGTCTTTTAATATTTCTGCCGCATTGTTGGTCATAACAACAATCGAATCAGAGAATATTCCAATGTTCTGAACGTGCGTTTTCCGTTTCTTGTCCGGATTCGGAAGCACCGTATGAAATACAGTAACCAGTGGTTTTTCAATATTCTGGATAAAATTCAGGAAAGTATTTTCTTCATCCATCCGGAAAAGTCCGAATTCATGCTGGATCAGTACTAAATTGATCCGTTTATCATTGTTTATTTTATCGGCCAGCGCAGTATATTCGGTCGGAGTATCTGTCTGAAGTGTATGTGTGACCTCTTTTGGGTACTGATGGTCCACAAATTCATTTTCGAGTGCGCATACCTGTAATTCAAAGGAATGACCGAACTGTTGTTTCAAAGCTTCCAGTAAATCCTGTGAGTAGGTTGCTATTCCGCATTCTCTCGGAGGATAGGAAGAGATCAAAAGAACGATCGGAACTTCCAGTTTTGATAGCTTTACATCGGTTTCAGGAAAATGATTCAGGAAAGAGGGTTGAGCGAATCGATTGGTGTTAACTGGATGTTTCATCTTTAATTGTATTAAGTTTGAGTTCTGAAATGAGTTCTGTTAGACTCAGGGATGCATAGGCAATTTGTCTATCGGCCGCACCGTAATAGATGTATAATGTGTCGCCGAACAAAGCTGTCCCGCAGGGAAAGCAGACATTGTCGACTTCTCCGTGTAATTCCCAGGAATGTTCCGGTTCAAACAAGGGGTATGGTAAACGTGCAAGTTCTATTTTCGGGTTGTGAAGGTCCAGTAAGGAAGCACAGGCAGAGTAAATATTTCCTTCTGCGGTACATTTCACTCCGTGATAGATCAGCAGCCAGCCAGACTCTGTTTCAACAGGAGGAGCACCACCGCCGATATAGCTTATTTCGTGTTCGTATTTGGGAAAAAGGATCGTATTTTGTTTTAATCGCGAAACATAATCTTCCCAAAATGCAGGAGTTAGTTCACTGAGGTCATAAATTGACACCAGTTGGATATCGGGTTTTATCCGGTGCAGAAAAAACAGTTTCCCATCAATTCTGCGGGGAAAGAACATGACATCCTTATCCCAGATCAAGTTGTTGAGATTACTTTGCTGGATAAATGGATCGGCATTGCAGTAACCCAGGTAACGGTCTCCCATTTCCCAGCCACCTTTGGTCAGTGATTCGAATTGAGAATAAGAGAATTGGGGAACGATCACGCCATGTTTTTCGAAATGTTTCAAATCACTGGAAGTTGCCAGTGCCCCCAATGCATTCAATCCGTTGTAAGCGGTATAAGTGAGGTAATAAATCGCATCAATGCGGCAGATTCGCGGATCTTCCACGCCCAATGATTCATAATCGAATTCGGGAACAAGAATCGGTTCGGTATTCCGGCTCACAATTTCATGCGGACCGTCCAGTTTGCAATAACCAATAGTGGAATGGTTTCCCGGCTTTACTGCCCTGTAAAAAAGATGAACGGTATTGCCTTCACGAATGACAGCAGGATTGAGTACTCCGTGACTTTCAAAGTCATGAGTGGTTCTTTTCAATAATACGCCTTCTTTTGTAACCTGAATCATAACTGTGTTCCCGGGAACTGTAATCAACCCAGGGTGTAAAGGTCAGTTGTGAGTGAAGCTTTTGTGTTATAGAAAATTTCGCAGAATTTACATAATCACCACATTTCACAAATATTGGGAAGTTTGTTCCGTATAAAAATGATTGAAAAGAAGAGATGCAATTTTGTTATCTTAGTAATCGAGACTGCTCAGTTTCAACCGAATCCCGCCAACTGAATCTGAACTTTATACGTTACACGTAAAATCAGCTGAATACCGTAAGTTTGAAAAACAAACCGGTAAATTCAGGATGTTTTAATCATTATTCAAAACAAAGACTATGAAGAAATTAGTACTTGGAATCAGCACAATCTTTAGTTTCACCTTTCTTTCATGCGCGCAAAGTGCAATCTGGAATGCACCGGTTACGGTAGCTGGCGGGGCTATTCACAGCAATATTTATCCCAGAATTGCTCTGACTTCCGGAGATAATCCGCAGGTGAGTTGGGGGAATGCAGGAACAGACAAAATTTATACATCCCGTTGGAATGGTGCCGGATTTACAGCACCTCTGACAATAAGTCCCGTGGGAGTAGTTCCATACCTGGCTACCTGGACAGGAGCTGAAATTGCTGCCTCGGGAGATACGGTTTTTGTTGTTTTCAGTACAGAGCCTGCAGCAAATACCGCCCAGGTTTATACGGTTCGATCATTAGACGGCGGAGTGACGTTCCAGGATACGGTTCGCGTGGACAATATCGGAACAGATATTCCGCGTTTCCCTTCTGTTGCCGTTGGAACGGGTGGAAGTCCGGTTGTTAATTTCATGCGTTTCAATTCGGCGATGCATGATCCGGAATATTCCGTTGCACGTTCCACAACAGGCGGTTCATCCTATCTTGTCCCGATCAATCCGACTTCGGCCGTTACCGGATTCGTGTGTGACTGTTGTCCGGCCAAGGTGGTGACTTCCGGTAATAAGCACGTGTTGCTTTTCCGCAACGATGATAACAATATCCGGGAAATGTGGGGCTGCTATTCCACCGACGGAAGTGCGAGTTTTACTGCAACTGCAGAAATTGATCAAACAAATTGGTCGGTTAATTCCTGTCCTTCCAGCGGACCATCGGGTGTAATCATAGGCGACTCCCTGGTTTCAACCTGGATGAGTGCCGGAGATGTATACATTGGTTCATCCAGTTTGACCACACAGCAAATCGGTGTTCACCGCCAGTTATTCCCGCTTGGAGTCAGTGTTCAGAACTATCCGGTTATTGCCGGAAAAGGGGATACACTTGCAGTGGTTTGGCAAGGGATGAATGGCCCGGTAAGCGATGTGTTTTTTACTTATTCTGTAACAGGAACAGCCGGTTTGGGTGTAAATATCGATACCTTAACGCAAGGTGGGAACGGATCACAAACCCGTCCGGATATCAAGTACTCGAACGGGAAGTTCCATATTGTATTCAGTGATAATGTGGGAAGTAATGTGAAATACCTGCAGGGAACCATTGACCCGGCTTCATTGAGTGTGAATGAATTGGACAAAACCTCTGATTTGGGAATTTTCACCACTCAAACAGATGGAAAAACGACCCTTCAGGTAAGGTCTGAATTCGAAACGGGAGCAACTGTTCAGTTGATCAATGCAGCAGGGCAGCAGGTATCTGTGAGCAAACAGCAAATCAGCAAAGGAATCTCGGTGATTTCCGTTCCGGAAGGAATTCAGAAAGGAATTTATTACGTGGTATTGGAAACGAAAGCGGGGAGAGTTTATAAGGAGAAGGTGGTTTTTCAGTAAGTTATCAGTTTTTACTCTTTTAAACCTAAAGGTGTTTGTGGTAAAAAAAGAAGTGATGGTATCTTGAAACAAAGAACGCCCCGACATTAAATATCGGGGCGTTCCTTTTGGTTATTGGTGTTAATGGTGATCGTACTCGTGCCCTAGTGCGACCACATCAACTTCTTTTAATAAGGCTTTTGCCTTTTTGTTTGAAATCTGGCGTTTGAAAATATCGAAGATCAAATAAACACATGGAACGACGATCAGCGTCAATAGCATCGAACTGGTCAAACCACCGATCAATACCCAAGCCAATCCTGCTTTCCATTCAGCTCCTGCTCCATGAGCAAAGGCAATCGGCATCATACCGAAAACCATGGCCAGTGTGGTCATCAGGATCGGACGTAAACGTGCCTGTCCTGCAATGATCAATGCTTCCACCGTATTGTGTCCGTCGGCCTTCTTTTGGTTGGTAAAGTCTACGATCAAAATCGCGTTCTTCGCTACCAATCCGATCAGCATGATCATACCCAGCATGGAGAAGATACTGATTGGTTCCGACGACAGAGCCAATGCCAGTAGGGCCCCGATAATTGCCAGCGGAATGGAGAACAATACTACCAGCGGATAAGCATACGAATCATACAATGCCACCATGATCAGGTAAACAAAGACGATAGAAGCTAAAATTGCCAGCAAGAGGTTCCCGAATGCTTCTGCCATGTTCTTCGCATCTCCTTCGAAGGTATAAACCGTATTTGCCGGAAGCGGATCTTTTTCCATTCGTTTCGCGAATTCATCTGTTACCTGCTGACTGGAAGTACCCAAAACCTGGGAAGTAATGGTAATGGAAGGGATGCGGTTCTTGCGTTCCAGTTTGGAAGGTCCGCTGGCCTTACCGATTGTTGCAAACTGGCTCAATTTGATCTGTTCCCCTTTGTCATTGATAAAATAAACTTCATTCACATCGGATGTGCTCTTTCGGTCAAAATCATCGTAATTCACCAGGATATCAAAATCTTTTCCTCCTTCTGTGTATTTGGAATTGTCGTCTCCGTTGAATGACATTTGCAGAGTCGAACCAACCGTACTCATGGTTAATCCCAATTCAGCCATTTTATCCCGGTCAATGTTTACCGTAATTTCCGGGTTCCCGGATTCAACGGATACTTTTACCTCAGCTGTTCCTTTGATGGATTTCAATGTTTCCAATACTTTGGAAGCGGCCACGTAATTCGAGTCCATGTTATTTCCCGCTACTGCTATCTGGATCGGAGCGTCATCTGCTCCACCCATGATACCAACAGATGCAGAGTTCACCTTCACATCCGGAAGCATACGTTCCAGGTCTTGTTTCATCAGCTGGGCAATAATCGCCGCAGATTTGTCCCGCTTCTCCTTTTCAACGATCTTCACGGTCAGCTGGGCTTTGTTATTGGCATTACTCTGAGAACCCATGTTCCCGCTCGCCGTTCCCACACTGGTGAACACATTGATTACTTCCGGTTTATTGAAGAGGTAATCTTCCACGCGCTGAACGGTGGCGTTTGTTTGCTGGATCGTGGCATCCTGCGGCAATTCCAGTGAGATGACGAATTCCCCGCGGTCTCCCTGACTCACGAATTCCCCACCGATATATGGTCCGAGCATCATCGGGATGATGATGATCCCGAAGAATGCTGCTAAAGTGATGTAACGTTTTCTGCGTAGTGCAACGGTCAGCATGCGGCCGTAAGAGGTCGTGATGTTTTTCAGAATGCGCTCAAAAGTCATAACAATTCGTCCGCCCAATGTTTTATTGGTTAAAACAGTTTCCTTCGCAAAACGGGAAGCCAATAAGGGAGTCAGCGTAAAGGACACGAACAGGGACATCAGGGTCGAAATCACGATCACCAATGAGAATTGGGAAAGCAGGTTTGAGATCAAACCACCCACCATGGTCAAAGGAAGGAATACCACGACATCCACCAGGGTAATCCCCATTGCCGTAAATCCAATTTCATTTCGACCTTCCAGTGCTGCTTTTTTGCGGTCTTTCCCCATTTCAAGGTGACGATAGATGTTTTCAAGGACCACGATCGAGTCATCCACGAGAATTCCGACTACCAATGAAATTGCCAGCATGGTCATGAGGTTCATCGTAAATCCAAGCAGGTACATGGCAATGAAAACAGAGATCAAGGATGCCGGAATGGAAATCATAATGATGAATGCATTGCGCACACTGTGAAGGAATAACAACATGACGAGTGCTACAATGAAAATTGCCAGCCCAAGGTCTGTAACAACCGCATCTGCTGCTGCAATGGTAAAGTCGGATGAATCGGAAGCGATCTCGAATTTCAATCCCTGTTTGGCATATTGCTTCTCCAGGACCTTGAATTCTTCTTTCACCATCTTACTGATCTCAACCCCATTGGCATCGGTTTGTTTCATGATCAGGAGGCCGAGTGAGTTTGTTCCGTTAATCCGGTTATACGTTTTAATCTCTTTGGAAGCATCCGTAACACTTGCTACTTCGTTCAGCCTTACCGGAGAACCTGTTTTCGGATCGTTTAAGATCACCAGGTTATTCAACTCATTCAGGTCTTTGTATTTTCCGCGTAAACGAACCAGTGCCTGGCTGTCATCACTCTTTACTTTACCGGTTGGTAATTCAAGGTTTGCGCTGCGAATGGCATTGGTGATCTGCAGGATCGAAATCCCGTAGTTGGAAGCAGCTTCCCGGTCTACCTGGACTTTAATCTCACGCTCTTCACCACCAACCATGGTGATTTGTGCCATACCTTCCATTTTTGCAAGGGAAGGGGAGATGTCGTCTTTCACCAATGAATAAAGTTCTGTCGGAGGCATTTTGGCCGTTACACCAATGTTCATGATCGGAGCTTCATCGAAAGAGAATTTTCCGAGTGACGGAGAAAGGACCTCTTCCGGCAAAGTGGAAAGCATGGCATTGATCTTACGCTGAGCTTCCTGCAAGGCTTTATCCGGATCCGAATCATTTTTCAGGAGCAAAACAACGGAAGAAATACCTTCCATAGATGTGGACTGAATATCGTCCAGGTTTTCCACACCTGAGAGTGCGTCCTCTATTTTTTTGGTAACCGAGTTCTCTACTTCAGAAGGAGAAGCTCCCGGGTAAACTGTTGTAACAGTTACAACCGGAATGGAGAATTTCGGCATCAGCTCGTAATTCAGTTTGGAATAGCTGAGAATTCCGAGGAAACCCAGTACTGCGAAGATCACAACGATCAACGAGGGTCTCTTTATGGCTAATTCTGTAATT